>JAFQRK010000028.1 GCA_017410075.1 Oscillospiraceae bacterium
ATACAACCCATGGTAGTTTCTCTTTTTCTTTTGGTTAACTAATTTGGAAGCCAGCGTGCATAATTCTTCGGTTTCTACCGGGGTATTGGGAAGCTTTGGCGGCTTTTTCGCCGTCTCCGGAATACTCCAGATTCCGTCGTTGCACTTGGCTTTCGGGATCCGATTCTGGGCCAGATACCGCCGGACCAGGCTCTTGGAAACACCCCATTTCTCGGCTGCTTCGCTCACTGTTATGTAGTTCATAAATCCATTCCTTTCGGCGCGTTCCAGGAGACCGCAACACGCACAACACTTGCCGTTACGCGCAACACTTCCAACTGGAACGCCAACATAATCACAACGACACAACGTATACCAGCCGTCAGATAATGGATTTTTATTCGTTAATTTTAGACTTTATGGACTCATTATACTAAGAATATTCATTGTGTTTCCAACCGTAAAGTATGGCATTCAAGAGGTCAGCGGTTTGTAAATTCTGCTCTGCACAATCCCTCCGTCTCGCCGTTTTGGTGCCGATCCCCCTTTTCACAAGGGGACCTTTGGGTGCGGTGCTTTTCTGTTTTGCTTGCTTGAATCGATAGCCACAATAACAATGTTTTTCAGCCATGGAATTTTCGGATTCAATGGCTTTCTATCCCAAAACGCGGGCCGGGGTATATGATATTGCAAAACTGAGCAGGGCATCGTATAATAAAATGAAAGGATTCTGCGGTGGGCAGACGATTTCCACCTCCGGAACCTGTGTTGAAAAGAGAACCGAGACGCAGTGAAGAAATTGCTTGAATTAAACATGTACACATTGGAGGGAATGCCATGCGAATAACTGATTTTCCGATGTTGCTGGAAGTAAAAGATGCGTATATTTGCCTGCGAAAAGAGGGAAAATGCCGGGACGATGCTACGCGAATATTGGTAGAGAATTACTCTGATGAGCTTGACATGGGCGCTGATGACGATGCTCTTCTATTCTGGGTTGGTCTTGCTGACGGACAATATGCACGAAAGGAACTCTCGACCGAGGTTGCTCAGCAAGCATTATCTGCATTATCCGGAATCGAGCAAACAGATTGGGACGTTACCCGGGGCGATATTCAACGGCGCAGGAATCGTTATGCCGAAGCACCAATGCCGGAAAGAAAGGTTGGAAAGCCTAAGAAAAAATTCAGATGTACGTGGTCGATTGGCGATACCTTTGCATACCTTTTTTCTGGAGCAGATGCTGTGGAAGCAGGGCTTTCGGGTAAATATGCACTGCTTCGCAAAGTCGCTGATGTTGAGTACGAAGATGGCAGCATATTGCCCGCACTGAGTATTTGTATCTGGCCATCGCTTCCGTTTCCTGAGGATAACACTGGCTTTCAGAGCGTGCCGATTCTGAAAATAAACGCAGATAGAATGGGCATACCATACGGAATGTACGAATATCGGGCGTTGCTGATGATAAAGAACAAAAAACAGCTCGACTCAATTCCGCTCCGGTATGTTGGCAATTTTGATGTGCGGATGCCAACGGACGAAGCAGTTTATGATTATGCCGGATATATGACCATGCTATTACCGGAAAGATTTGAAAAAAGCCTGTGTATATATTGGAAAATGCATAATTACTACTCAGCTCGTGCAACGCAGCATTGAGAGTTTTGCTCTAAGCCAAAAAGAATTGTCGAGTTAAGGTTGGGGCGTAAGAGATTAGATGGAATCGGTCACAAGGAGAAGAAATGAAGCGCAAAACGAAAATAAGATTAATTAATGGCACTTGTTTTGGAATTGCAGGGATAAGCTACATTGTAGCATATATACTGCAATTTGAATCTCGCGTCCAACAAGATGGCTGGATCCTTGCCTTGGGAATTCTGCTTCTATTTATGATGCCGGTCGTGGCGCTTGACAATAGAAAGGAAATGAATACAACTTTTACGGCGGTCGCATCCATTATTCTGGTATCTGTGCTGGATTTGTTTCTTGCATACATATACTCAAGCATTGCGCTGATTGTTTTCTCCATAACTGCAACGATAATGTTGGTTATGATATTAATTCTTCTATAAGACTACACTTAATAATCCATGGAATCGGTCGATTCCATGGATTTCTTATCCCCAAACCCGGGCCGGGGCGGGGTATGGATCATTTACAGACAAGCTCTTGCATAATTATCCGCGACAGGCTATAATCAAAGCGGAACATTCCGCGGATACCGAATCAAACATGATACTGAGGAGGCATTATTATGAGCGCGACAGTATATTTTTCCAGACAGATCACACCCGGGAAGGTGCTGGAGCTTTACAGGCTGGCCGGAAAGGAACTGACCGGCAATGTGGCGGTGAAGGTCCACTCCGGCGAGAAGGGCAATCAGAATTTCCTGAGACCGGAATTCTGGAAGCCGGTGATCCGCCATGTGGGCGGCACCGTGGTGGAGTGCAATACCGCCTACGAGGGCCAGCGCAACACCACCGAGAAGCACCGCAAGCTCTTTGATTACCACGGCTGGCTGGGCCAGTACACCGTGGACCTGCTGGACGCCGAGGGGCCCGATTTGGAGATCGATATTCCCGGCGGCAGGGTGATCCGGAAAAACTACCTGGGCAAGGATATTGCGGCTTACGATTCCATGCTGGTGCTCTCCCATTTCAAGGGCCATCCCATGGGCGGCTTCGGCGGTGCCCTGAAGCAGCTGTCCATCGGCTGCGCTTCCGCCTACGGCAAGGCCTACATCCACGGTGCCGGTGAGCCGGAAAAAATCTGGACCGCCGATCACGATTCCTTCCTGGAAGCCATGGCCGACGCGGCGGGCTCCGTGGTGGAGCTGTTTAAGGGCAATCTGGTCTACGTCAATGTGATGAAGAATATGAGCGTGGACTGCGACTGCTGCGCTGTGGCGGAGGATCCCTGCATGGCCGACATCGGCATTCTGGTGTCCACCGATCCGGTGGCCATCGATCAGGCCTGCCTGGATCTGGTCTACGCCAGCAATGATCCCGGCAAGCCCCATCTGCTGGAGCGGATCGAGAGCCGCAACGGCGTCCACACCGTGGAGGCGGCGGCCGCCCTGGGCTACGGCAGCAGGGAGTACCGGCTGGTGGAAGTGGAATAAAGGGAAAATGAAAACTGAGGGAGTTGAAAGCTCCCTCAGTTTTTTGCGTATTCCGTTTCGTAGCTTCCTGCGGGAAGCAACCGGCCGCATTCACAGACTTCGTCGGCGATCAGCGTTCCGGTCTGACCGGGGGCGCCGCCCATTTTGATGAAGACCTCCACCCACTGCCCGCATTTGGGACATTTGACCTCTGTCAGCCGGGGCGTCCCTTTGCCCTCCTGACATCCTTTCAGCAGCATGGTGCACCTCCCTTGCTTTTTCATAATTTTATCATACGCCGGAGGTGTTTGCAACCGGTTTGATTTTCTGACGCAGATCCGCTATAATGGATAAAAATGAGAAAGGGGGGATCGCCAAGTGCTTTCGGAACTGTTTTGGACCTTTGCCAGGGTGGGACTGTTCACCTTCGGCGGCGGATACGCCATGAT
Source organism: Oscillospiraceae bacterium (assembly GCA_017410075.1). Taxonomy (GTDB): domain Bacteria; phylum Bacillota; class Clostridia; order Oscillospirales; family Oscillospiraceae; genus Faecousia. The sequence goes on from JAFQRK010000028.1 coordinate 3,529, forward strand.
CTCCATGATCGAAAATATCTGCGTGGAGCGGAAAAAGTGGATCACCCATGACGAGATGATGCAGATGACGGTCATCGCGGAGTCCACCCCCGGTCCTCTTGCCATCAACTGCGCCACCTATGTGGGATATCAGAAGGGCGGGATACCGGGTTCTGTGGCGGCAACGGTGGGACTGGTGCTGCCCTCCTTTGCGGTGATCTACCTGATCGCCTCGGTGCTGGATCATTATCTGGAGATTCCGCTGATCGTCAGTGCATTCCGGGGGATCCGGATCGGCGTGGGCCTGCTGATCCTCAGTGTGGGGGTCAAAATGCTCCGCAAGATGCAGAAAAAGCCCCTGCCCCGGATCATCGCCGGCTGTGCTTTCGGCGTGATGACGGCGGCGAATTTCCTGTCGCTGAGGCTTTCCACCATTGCGGTGATGCTGGCGGCAGGGCTGGTGAGTCTGGCGGTCTATGTCTGCAAGGGCGCACCGGAACAGAAAGGGGGCAGCAGAAAATGATCTATTTGAAGCTGTTTGCGGAGTTTTTCAAGGTCAGCTGCTTCACCTTTGGCGGCGCCTACGGCGCGATTCCCCTGATCCGGGATATGGTTCTGCGCAACGGATGGATCGATGAGGCCCGGCTGAGCGATATGATCGCCATCAGCGAGAGCACCCCCGGTCCCATCATGGTGAATCTGGCCACCTATATCGGCCATCATCAGGGGGGCTTTTGGGGAAGTCTCCTTGCCACGGCGGCGGTGGTGCTTCCGGCCTATCCGGTGATCATATTGGTGACGGTGATCCTGAAGAACCTCATCGGCAACCGGTATGTCCAGGCGGTGCTCCGGGGTCTGAAGCCCTGTGTGGTGGGCATCGTGCTGGCAATGGGTGTCTATATGGCGGTGCGGGGCTGTCTGGATGCGGCCGGCGGCCCGGATCCCGGAAGCCTGGGGATCACGGCGGCGCTTCTGGCAGTGATGCTGGGTTACCGGGCGGCGGCAAAAAAGGAGCTCTCGCCCATTTTGCTGATTTGCATTTCGGGTCTGCTGGGAATCCTCGTCTACGGGGTCTGAAAATAGAAAAGAATACCGGATTTTGCGCAAATTGGGAGAATTCTGAAGAAACATTGACTATCATTTGCTCAGGGCTTATAATAAAAAACACAAGATCAACAGACAGAGGAGCACGCACATGACTAGAGAAGACATTCGCTACGGAGAATACATCGCAATTCTGCGGGAGGAGCTGATCCCGGCCCTGGGCTGCACGGAGCCGATCTCCGTGGCGCTGGCGGCGGCGAATGCCCGGGATGCCCTGGGCGTCATTCCGGAGAAGCTGGATGTTCAGGTCAGCAACAACATCGTCAAGAACGTCAAGAGTGTGGTGGTCCCCAACACCGGCGGTATGAAGGGCATCGAGGCTGCTGCGGCCATCGGCGCGGTGGCCGGCGAGGCGGACCGGGTCCTGGAGGTCATCAGCCGTGTGGATGATGCGGGCCGGGAAAAGATGCGGCGCTTTATGGCGGAAAAGGAGATAAAGGTATCTCCCTGCGAGGGTGACGAGCTGTTCTGCATCATCGTCACCGCCTACGACGTCACCGGCAACAAGGCCACCTGTGAGATCCACGGCACCCACACCAACATCACCCGGCTGATCCGCAACGATGTGGTGCTGATCCAGCGGGAGCAGACCCAGGAGTGCGGGGAAACCGCCAACCGGGAGCTGCTGAGTGTGGAGGGGATCCTGGATTTCGCCGAGACCTGCGATGTGGCGGATGTGCGCCCCATTCTGGAACGCCAGGTGGCTTACAACAGTGCCATCTCCGAAGAGGGCCTGAACAATCCCTACGGTGCCAATATCGGTAAGATGCTGCTGGAAAAGGGCGACGTCCGGAACCGGGCCAAGGGCCGGGCTGCCTCCGGATCCGATGCCCGGATGAGCGGCTGCGTGCTGCCGGTGATCATCAATTCCGGCAGCGGTAACCAGGGCATCACCACCAGCCTGCCGGTGGTGGAATATGCAAGGGAACTGAAGGTCAGCGAGGAGACCATGTACCGGGCGCTGACCCTGGCAAATCTGCTGACCATCCATCTGCGCTATGGCATCGGTACCCTGTCCGCCTACTGCGGCGCGGTCAGTGCCGGCTGTGCGGCAGGCGCGGCCATCTCCTGGCTCCATGGCGGCAATTATGATACCATTGCCCATACCCTGGTCAATTCCCTGGCCATCGTCTCCGGCATCATCTGCGACGGCGCCAAGCCCTCCTGCGCAGCGAAGATCGCCTTTGCGGTGGAGGCGGGCCTCTTCGGCTGGGAAATGTACGAAAACGGCCAGCAGTTCTACGGCGGCGACGGCATTGTGGAAAAGGGCGTGGAGAATACCATTCGCAACGTGGCCCGGCTGGGCCATGACGGCATGCGCCAGACGGACAATGAGATCGTGCGAATCATGACACAATCCTGAGCCAAAAGCCCAGACTTCTTCCTGAAAAAGAGACTTCCTTCGAAAGAAGGAAGTCTCTTTTTGCGAATTAGATTTCCGGGTCGGGGGCCTGGCCGTCGTGGGCCAGCCATTTGCATTCGGTCAGCTCCATTTCCGAAAAGACGGCCTCAAAGCTGGAGTCCTCGGGGGAGCAGGCATAGATGCCGAAGCGGATGGTTCCGCTGCCTTCGTGGAGGTGGCAGATGCGCATCTGGTTAAAATTGACACCGTCGGCGGAACACTCGATGCAGTAGTCCGATGCCCGGCGGCTGAGCCGGTAGTACATGGACTTGACGGTGGCGGGAATGTCGGTGGTGGCCCAGTCGGAGTAGCCCAGATTGGTGACCACACTGCCGAGACGCTGGAAGTGTTCGTTTTCGTATTCAATGGAGCCCTTCAGCCAGTTGTCGCTGTTCAAATAGAGCACCACGCCGCACTGGTCGAACCGGTGGTGGCTGGATGTAAAATCGGTTTTTACGGTAAAGGAGAAATAGGCCTCCTCAGTCTCCATCTGGAGCACCGGGGCGTTGTCGTTGCGGAAGCCGTAGTAGGTCCGCTGCCACAGGTCTGTGTGGGGCTCGGTGGTGATGGTGATGCGGTTGTCTCCGATGGTGTATTTCTGAGGCGCTCTGGTCCAGCGGAGCGCAGATGTGTTCAGCTTCATGGATATCCTCCTTAAATAAAACGGGGCGGTGTCATTGCCGCCCCAACATATTCAGCATACCACAGATGCACATTTTCTGTCAATGAAAACTTGCCGGAATATCCCATTTTCTCCCATTTGCACTGTTGAAGCGGAACTTTTTTATGCCATCTTCCATCTTGAAAAAGGAAGCCCGCGGCGCTAAGATATAACTACAAAGAGGTGATTCCAATGATCTGATTACCTGAGATTCCCACGAAAAACGGAATCGAAAGACGGACTTTCACCTTATCTTCCGACGATATAAATTTCTGGGAAACGATAATAGAGGAATTGAAACGGAAGCAATTCAGAAACCGGAAAGTCGCGTCTAATATAAGAAAGCGAGGTTAACCAATGATGTTAGATACCAAGAGTTCAATGAAGTAACCCCCGACAGCTGCAGTGATGAGGCAGCAGGTCGGGGGTTATTTCAATTTATCGTGAATTTTTGCCGCTCCGCAAGGGGCGTTTTTTGTTGTCCGCACAGCAAATTGCAATTTGTCGGGCAGTTGGATAGAATCCTTGGCCCCCTCCCTGAGGGGGCTGTCACCGAAGGTGACTGGGGGAGTGTCCTAATTTCGGTGCGACACTCCCTCCAACCTCGCTTTCGCTCGGCCACCTCC
>JAFQRK010000029.1 GCA_017410075.1 Oscillospiraceae bacterium
CAGCCAGGTATCCACGATCTCCAGCGCCAGCATCTGACCCACCACGGCTGCGCCGATGGCCATCATATTGGTGTCATTGTGCTCCCGGGTCATACGGGCGCTCATCACATCGCTGAGCAGCGCGCAGCGGATGCCCTTGACCTTATTGGCGGCAATGGACACACCGATGCCGGTAGTGCACAGCACGATGCCCCGGTCACATTCGCCGGCGGCAACTGCCTTGGCAGCCGCGCCCGCAAAGTCGGGATAATCGCAGGAATCCAGGGTGTAGGTACCGAAATCCTTGACCTCATAACCCAGCTTTTCCAGATGGGGGATCAGGACTTCCTTCAGCGCCAGAGCGCCGTGATCACAGCCGATTGCAATTTTCATAATTTTTCTCCTTTATATGACATATCCGCCGTTGACGGGAAGTATTTGACCGGTAACAAAGGGTGCATCCACAAGATAGGCGATGGCATTTGCCACATCCTCCACGGTGCCATTGCGGCCTACAGGCGTTTCCTGAGCCACCGCGTCCAGAGTCTCCTGATCCAGCATTGCGCACATATCCGTCAAGATCAGACCGGGGGCAACGCAGTTGACCCGGATGCCGCTGGGCGCGAATTCCTTGGCCATAGCCTTAGTCATAGCAATAATTGCGCCCTTGGTGGCAGAATAGGCCACCTCGCAGGACGCGCCCACCTGACCCCACATAGAGCTGACGGTAACGATGCAGCCTGCCTGCTTTTGCAGAAAGCCGGGCAGCGCGGCATTGACGCAGTTGTAAATGCCCTTGACATTCACATCGAACATCCGGTCCCACAGCTGGGGCTCGGTATCCTGCATCAGACCGATGTGGGCAATGCCTGCATTGCAGATCAGAATATCCACATCGCCGATTTTGGCAAAGGCATCCTTGACCGCATGGGTGTCGGCAACATCGCAGCAGATGGCGGTTGCGCCCCATTTTTCACTGACCGCCCTGGCGGCTTCGTGATCTTTTTCATACAGAAAGCAGACCCGGTGACCCTTGGCTGCAAACAGCGCCACCGCTGCCGCGCCAATGCCCCGGCTGCCGCCGGTGATTACAATATTCGACATAACATACCTCTTGTGAACGGCGGGACGCCCTCGGCCCCTTCTTTGAGGGGGCTGTCAGCCGGGCAGGCTGACTGGGGGAGTTACACTCCCTCCGTCAAAAATCAGAGATTTTTGCCACCTCCCTCAGAGAGGGAGGCAAGGTGCCGCCTTATCTTCTGCGGCTCTTTGTACGATGATCCGCCCGGATAGAGGACAGCTTGGAGTCCGATTCCGACATAAACGCCTTCAGCTTTTCCTCAAACAGCTGATCTGCCGTCTTGGGTGCAGGCGGCGGTGTGGGCACAGCTTCCCGACGGGCAGGTTTTGCCGCAGGACGGAATCCGCCTTCACGGGGCGAATTTTCCCGCTGGGGCTTGGCCTCCAGCCGCTTGATGGACAGATTGATCTTGCCGTTTTCGTTGCCGATGACGACCACCTTTACATCCTGCCCCTCTGTCAAATGCTGACGAATGTCGCTGACATAGGCGTTGGCCACCTCGGAAATATGTACCATACCGGTCTTATTTTCCGGCAGGGCTACGAATGCGCCGAAATTGGTGATTGTCTTGATCTTGCCTTCTAAGATTGCGCCGACGGTTAACTCCATAGGTTTTTGCTTTCCTCCAAATTTTTTACTGTCCCGGTTGGATCACAATTGCGTCCCCCGGAACCATACCCAGTTCGCCCTGCGCAATGTCCTCTACGCTGCCTGCAGAGCCAAGGCCGTCAATATCTTCCTGCCGCTGGCTGTTTTCGTACTCCAGGCGGGCGGCTTCTTTTCGGTCTTCTTCCATCTTTTTGTTGATAGCGTTGATGGTCAGATTCAGCGTCAGAAGCGATACCATACACACGACGATCATACCGATCACCACGGTCTTGGTGCGGCGGCTGCTGTGGACGAATTTTATGCGAATGCGGCTGAGCAGTCTTATCAGCTTTTTCATGGCGCTGTCTCCTTTTTTGTATTTTTTGGGTACATTTTATTGTAACCTTTTTTTGCGCCGTTGCAAATAGTTTTTTTACATTTTTTATAAAAATTCTGAAAAATTTTTGGAAGGGCCTCCAAAAAGCAGCAAAAAACCGCCGCAAAAGCCGGGTGGCTGTCAGTTCCCAAAAGAGGATCCCTGCCAAAAGGCCAACGGTATATCCAAACCGCAGGTCACCTCTGCAAACACCAAAGCCCAGATACACCCAACCGGCGCCCAGGGCAAACAAAAACAGTATGTCCCCCACCGCGGTAAATTTTGGACGCAGCGGCCGCAAAAAATCGTAAACAAACCCCAACTGCATACCAATGAGGCAGGCCGCCAGAAAGCGGTCTGCCGCCAATGCCGGGGCTGTCATAGATTTCTCCGGCGAAACCAGCCGCCGGTCTGACGGATATCCTCGTAGACGATGGCATTTACCGTGCCGTCCACCGCTACCTGGCCGCCATCCAGCGCCAGCTGCCGCAGCTGCAGCCCCTGCCCGTGGACGGTCATCCGACCCATCTGTGTGGAAAGAACCACGGCGTTTTCGTCAAAGCTCACCACTTCTGTCACGCCGGTCATGGTCAGCTGCTGCCGCTCGTTTAAGATCAGCTTGTGGGGCAGCTGCAATTTCTCGTCACCCATACAAATCCCCTCCTGGGAAGAGTGTATGTGCACAGGAACAGAAATATGAAAACGCCTCCCTCTGACGAGGGAGGTGGCTTTTGCGCAGCAAAAGACGGAGGGAGAGAACACTCCCCCAGTCAGACTGTTCGGCTGACAGCCCCCTCGTCAGAGGGGGCCTTTTCTTACTTCAGTTTCTTCAAAAAATCTTCCAGTCTGTCCATACCCTTTTGCAGCGCGTCGTCGCTGCAGCAGTAGGAGATCCGGATATAGCCGGGACAATCAAAGCAGGAGCCGGGCACGGTGGCCACCGCCGCCTCCTTGATCAGCCGGGTGCAGAATTCTTCGTCGGTCATTCCCAGATGGGAAATATCCGCAAACACATAGAACGCGCCCTTGGGCTCAGGGAACGACAGCCCCATCTGTCCCAACCGGCGGCAGACGAATTCTCTGCGGCGCTGATACACCTGTGCCATTTCCCGTGTAGATGTGGCCAGCGCAGCCACGCAGGCATCCTGCAGGAATGTGGGCACAGCCGCAACCTCGGCAGCGTGCAGCAGCAGAAGCCGCTCCATCACATCCTTTTCGCCAACCAGATAGCCAACACGCCAGCCGGTCATTGCCCAAGGCTTAGAGAAACTCTGGCACAGCAGGATCTGGGGCTTCAAGTCTGCGTCCAGACTCAGGTCGGGCAGCTTTTCCTCGCTCAAGCCCTGGTAAACATTGTCGCAGATCACAAAAATATCCTTACCCAGCACCGCCGCCTTCACTGCTGCCAGCGATTCCTGGCTCAGCACCGCGCCTGTGGGATTATTGGGAGAATTGATCACAATGGCCTTGGTCTTGGGGGTGATGGCCTTTGCCAAAGCATCCGCTGTCAACTGAAAACCGTCGGGCTTTGTATCCAGCAGCACCGGCTTGCCGCCGGCAACCGTAACGATGGTGGCATACAGCGGAAATGCCGGGGTGGGGATAATGACCTCTTCACCGGGATTGAGGATGCCCAGCAGCGCCGTGAACAGCGCGCCGGTGGCACCTACGGTGATCAGCACCTGCTCCGGGGTACATTCAAAGCCCCGGAAGGTCTCAAAGGCCGCAACCTCCTGCCGCAGCAATTCCACGCCCTGATTGGGGGCATAATGGGTGCGGTTCTGGAAAATCGAGGTCAGCGCCGCAGCCTTGACCTCCTCCGGCGTGTCGAAATCCGGCTCGCCCAGAGTCAGCATCACGCAGTCTTCCACCGTCTTTGCCAGATTGGTATACAGACGGATGCCGCTGCGCTTCAGGGTGTTTAAATTTTGATTCAGAGGGATCATACCTCCACCTCCGCAACGGTTTCAAAAAGGTCAGCGCCTTTGCACAAAAGGGCATCGTCAAAGTCGAAATTGTCGCTGTGCAGCGCCGGCACATCCCCCAAGCCCAGGAAGAAGAACAGACCGGGAACGCAGCGCTGATAGCAGGCGAAATCCTCAGCGGTCATACTGGGCGCAGACAGTTCCTCCCACGCAACCTGCTTGTGCAGCGCGCGGTACAGCGCCGGGTCATTCATCACCGCGGGATAGCCCTCGCTGAAGTGGATCTTTGCTTCGCAGCCGAACTCCGCCTCGATCTGTGCGGCGATGGCAAGCAAATTGCTCCGCATTTGTGCCAGGATCTCCTCCTGGAATGCACGCAGAGAGCCTTCCATATGGCAATGGGCAGAAAGGGCATTTCTGGCCGTGCCGCTTTCAAATTTGCCGAATTTCAGCAGCCGGTAGACATCCGGGGCATAGCTTTTTTCCATTTCATAGGCCCTGGTGTAAAAGGTCACCGCCGCTTCCGTAGCATCCACGCCCTGCTCCGCCTTGGCGATGTGGGCGGATCTTCCGTAAATATCCACAGTCACTTCCGTAGCGCTGCTCATCAGCTCATTGGCGCGGGTGAAGATCTTGCCCTTCTGAAGACCCGGCCACAGATGCAGGCCGAAGATCGCCTTGACATGATATTCCGCCAGCACGCCGCTGTCGCAGATAGGCTTGGCACCGCCGGGCGCTTCCTCGCCAGGCTGGAAGATCAGCAGGATATTGTTCTTGTTCTCCTTTTTGGCATCCAGGCGCCGCGCCAGCTCCAGCAGGATCGCCATATGCCCGTCATGGCCGCAGGCGTGCATCACGCCGGGATGGGTGGAGGCATATTCTGCTCCGCTGCGCTCGCAGACAGGCAGCGCATCGCAATCCGCCCGGAAGGCCAGCGTCTGCGCCGCACCAAAATCAAAATAGGCGCACAGACTCTCCGCCGTGGGAGAGAACACACGGCAGCGCAGCTCACGCAGGCTGTTTCGCAAATATTCCATTGTCTGGGGCAGCGCCAGCTCCAGTTCCGGGATGCGGTGCAGCGCCCGGCGGTCAGAAATGATCTGCATAATGGCCTCCTTGCGGGAATTTTTAACTTATTATAGTCCATTTCCTGCGATGTGTCAAATCCGGGGTTGTGTTTTTGCAAAAAAGGTGGTACGATAACAAAAATCAACAAAAGGAGCGATCCTCTATGAATGCCCAGGAAATCATTGAATATATCCGCACCTCTGAGAAAAAGACCCCGGTAAAGGTCTTTGTTTGGGAAAAAACACCGGTGGAATTCCCCGGCTGCCATGTTTTCCCCGCAGGCGAAAACTGCAAGATCGTCTTTGGCGACTGGAAAAACATCGCCCCGGTGCTGGAAAGCAACACCTTTGCCCATCTGGAAATTGAGAACAACTGCAGAAATTCTGCCATTCCGATGCTGGATGTCAAGGACATTCCTGCCCGTATTGAGCCCGGTGCCATTATCCGGGAGCAGGTGGAGATCGGCAAAAACGCCGTGATCATGATGGGCGCAATTATCAACATCGGCGCTGTCATCGGCGAGGGCACTATGATCGATATGGGCGCGATCCTGGGCGGCCGCGCCACGGTGGGCAAGAATTGCCATGTGGGTGCAGGTGCTGTTCTGGCCGGCGTTATCGAGCCTGCCTCCGCCACCCCCGTCATTGTTGAAGACAATGTGCTGATCGGCGCAAACGCCGTGGTCATCGAAGGCTGCCGCATCGGTCACGATGCCGTGGTCGCCGCAGGCGCAGTTGTGGTTGGGGATGTGGCGCCCAATACGGTGGTGGCCGGCTGTCCTGCCAAGGTCATCAAGGTCAAGGACGAAAAGACCGCCTCTAAGACCGCCCTGGTGGATGCCCTGAGAGAGCTGTAAATAAAAATCATAGGCCCCGGTGGAGAAACCTCCACCGGGGATTTTACTTTCCCCCGGGGGAGGGTATCTTGCGCTGCGCGCCATACCTTCTCCCGGGGAGAAGGTGCTGAGCGAAGCGAAGCGGAAGAGGAATGCGGGCAGAAATCGAAAAGTCAGCACAACGCTAAGACCTCTGCGCAACTTCGGTGCACGCCGTTCCTCTCCCGTCAGCCTATGGCTGACACCCTCCCCCCGGGGGAGGGTATCTTGCGCTGCGCGCCATACCTTCCCCCGAGGGGAAGGTGCTGAGCGAAGCGAAGCGGAAGAGGAATGCGGGCAGAATTCGAAAG
>JAFQRK010000030.1 GCA_017410075.1 Oscillospiraceae bacterium
CACATAGATCAGGTTTGCATCCAGACCGTCCTTAAACATCTTGATAACACTTTCGGATTCGTTCTTGCGCATCAAACCGTGGTTGACATGGACGCAGACCAGCTGCTTGCCGATGGCTTTGATCAGCAGGGCTGCTACTACAGAGGAGTCGACACCGCCGGAAAGTGCCAGCAGCACCTTTTTGTCACCGACCTGTTCGCGGATCAGTGAGATCTGCTCCTCAATAAAGGCATTGGCCAGCTGGAAATTGGTGATGCGTTCCATAGATTCGGGGCGAACATTATTTGACATATTTTTCAGCCTCCAGATAGGGTAGAATTCACTTTTTGAAACATATATGTATTATAAACACAATTTATTTACATTGCAAGAGCACGATTGCAAAATTGTGGGAAAAAATGTATGCTGTTTTGGACAAAATTTTTCGTCTTTTCTCTTCCATTTTTGACACGGATGGACTATAATGTATAAAAATAGACATCCTGAGGAGGACTTTGATTATGGATGATACGATTGCGCGCAGACGCAGCCGGCATTCGCGCAAAAAGACAAGACCCGTGCCCTATGTTTTGGCCGGTGGTATTGCGCTGCTGATCCTGATAATTGTTGCGGTTGTGGCGCTTTCCACCGCCCAGGTAAAGCTGGTGCTTGCCGGCGGCGGTGAGATGACTGTGGAATACGGTCAGCCCTACACTGAGCCCGGCGCATCCGCATCCTTGCTGTTTTTCAAGGCGGATGTTGTATCCCAAGGTGAGGTGACCGCCGATAAGCTTGGCAGCTACAAGATTACATATTCTGCCTCTTTCTTTGGCAAGACCACCACTGTGGAGCGAAAGGTGAATGTGGTGGATACCACCGCACCGGTCATCACGCTGATCCACAATGACAATGCTTTTACATTGCCCGGACATACCTATGAGGAGGAGGGCTTTGTGGCAGAGGATAATCACGACGGTGACATCACCGACCGTGTGCAGCGGATGGTGGACAACGGGATCGTTTACTATTATGTCAAGGATGATTCCGGAAATGAAACCACGGTGGAGCGCAAGATCGTCTACAACGATATTACAGCCCCGGAGCTGACGCTGAAGGGAAATGCCACTGTCTATGTTGTCACCGGAAAGGATTTTGTCGAGCCCGGCTATACCGCCATTGACGATGCAGAGGGCGATATTTCCGCCAAGGTGGAGGTTACGACTGACTTCAACAAGAATACCCCCGGCACTTATACAGTCACCTATAAGGTCACGGACAACTATGGCAATGCCACAGAGGTTACCCGGAAGATCGTGGTCAGCAATGCCCAACAGCAGCAGCCCGTGGGTGATCCCGTAGGCGGAGTGATCTACCTGACCTTTGACGACGGTCCCAGCCAGCATACGCTGCGGCTGCTGGAGGTGCTGGACAAATATGATGTCAAGGCCACCTTCTTTGTGGTGGGCACAGCCGGTATCGGCTATCTGGACGAGATCGCAGCCGGCGGACATGCTCTGGCTATCCATTCCAATACCCATGAGTATTCTGAGATCTATGCAAATGAAGATGCCTTCTTCGCAGATCTGTATGCGATCCAGGAGAAGATCTATCAGCGGACCGGTGTTTTGACCACGCTGATGCGTTTTCCCGGCGGCAGCTCCAATGCCATCAGTAAGAATTACAATGTTGGCATTATGACCCGGCTGACCAAGGCTGTGGAAGAAAGAGGCTTTACATACTTCGACTGGAATGTTGACAGCAAGGACGCAGGCGGCGCCAAGACTGCCGATGAGGTCTATCAGAATGTAATCAACGGCTGCCGAAACAAGAAGGCATCTGTTGTCCTGCAGCACGATATCCACGGCTACAGCGTCGATGCTGTAGAGCGGATCATCCAATGGGGTCTTGCAAATGGTTATACATTTGCGGCATTGACGCCAGATAGCCCCACGGCACATCATCCCATTAACAACTAAAATAAGAAGCAGGACGCATTTGCGTCCTGCTTTTCATATTAAGTGAACAGTTCCAGGTTATAGCCTTCGGCGCGGAAGAAATCAATGGCGTTGCCAAGGACGGAGGCGTTGGTGGTGGAGATGGCGTGGAGCAAATAGATCGCGCCGCTGTGGTGAGAGCCGGTGATCCGCGCCAATGCTTTGGCAGGATCGGGCTGATTTTCCGTGTCATAATCCACATAAGCGAAGCTCCAATGCACGCTCTTATAGCCCAGGGTTTGAAGCACCGCCAGACTGCGGGCGGAATATTCGCCGGTGGGGAAGCGGAAAAGAGTCATTTCATAGCCGAAACGCTCTTTCACATAATTGTGCAGGCTCATAACCTCGTCTACCATTTGGTCAATGGTCAGGGTCGGCATTACGGGATGGTTGTTGGAATGGTTGCCTACGGTGTGGCCTTCGTCGATCATTCTTTGAACAAGATCCGGCTGATCCTTCACATAGTACATCGTCACGAAGAAAACGGCTTTTACATCCTTTTCCTTCAGCACATCCAGGATCTTTTCCGTTACACGGTACTTGTTTCCGTCTTTATCGGTTGCATAATGCTCATAGCCGCAATCGAAGGTCAGATAGATGCTTCCGTTATCCGGCGCGATAAAATTTGCGCCGTACTTGCTGTATTGTTCCTGCAGCGGATCGGGATAGGGAGGACGCTTTCCGCTTTCTGTATTGCCCGGGCCGTATCCGTGACCGGTATTGTCCAGCGCCATCAGCTGACGGCGGGTATAGAGCGTGCCAATCAATTCGTCGTTGACGGGCTCACTGGCGGGCACGCTGGGCTGCGTGGCAGGATTTGTAGGCTCAGAAGGGGTTGTCTCCGGCTCCGTGGGCGCCGTGGTGGGCTGCGTAGGCGCGGTAGAAGGCTCTGTGGGTGCCGTTGTCGGCTCTGTAGGAACGGGAGTCGGCTCGGTAGGAGACACAGTCGGCTTTGTCGGTGCCGCTGTTGGCTGGGTAGGAGCGGCGGTGGACTGTGTGGGATTCGGTGCGCCCAGAGCTCTGGGGATCAGCTTGAGCGCCAGGAACATTCCCAACGCAAATGTGGCAGCGGTAAGTAGGATGGTAAAGCAGATAAGTATTCTTTTGCGGATCCTTTTCGCGGCCCGCGCCTCTGCACGCATGGATTCGCCGCAGACGGGACAAATTCGCTTGCCGTCGATTATCTCATTTCCGCATTTAGGACAATTCGCCATTGTGTTTCCTCGTACTTTCATTTGTTAAATTTATTATAGCATCGTATCTTGCGAAAAAGCAATACGGCTTTTATAAAATTTTATGTCATATTTCGCCAGAAAACTGAAAGTATTTCTTGCATTCGTCCTGATTTTCGGGTATAATAACTTGATTCATTATACATATTTTTGGTGAGGTATTTTGCCGTGTATTTAAAATCATTGGAAGTGCAGGGTTTTAAGTCATTCCCTGACAAGACGCTGATCCGGTTTGGCGATGATATTACTGCCATCGTTGGCCCCAACGGATCGGGCAAATCGAATATCTCCGATGCGATCCTGTGGGTTATGGGCGAGCAGAGCACCAAGACCCTTCGTGGCGCAAAAATGGAGGATGTGATCTTCGGCGGCACACAGAAGCGTTCCGCTGTTGGCTTTGCCGAGGCAACTCTGACGCTGGATAACAGCGACAGAGCGCTGTCTTACGATGCGGATGAGGTTATGGTCACCCGCCGGTACTACCGCAGCGGTGACAGCGAATATTATATCAACAAGCAGTCGGCAAGACTTCGTGATATCCATGAGATGTTTATGGATACCGGCTTGGGCCGTGAGGGCTATTCCAACATTGGCCAGGGCCGTATTGACGAGATCCTGTCCCTGAAGAGCGCAGACCGCCGTGAGATCTTTGAGGAGGCTGCCGGTATCTCCAAGTACCGCCACCGCAAAGAGGAAACAGAGCGCAAGCTGGCTCACACAGAGGACAATCTGCTTCGGATCGGAGACAAGGTTTCTGAATTGGAGCTGCAGCTGGAGCCGCTGAAGCAGCAGTCTGAGAAGGCGAAGAAATATCTGGAGCTGAAGGATGAGCTGCGTGGCGTGGAGGTTACTGTCTGGCTGGAAACGCTGGACAAGCTGTCTGCAGCTGCCCAAAAGGCGGAGGAGGATTATGCATCCGCTTCCTTCGTACTGCAGCAGGCACACGACGATCTGGAAAAGCTGTATGCACTCAGCGAGCACTACAGCGAGCAGCTGCGCGGCAAGGACAACGAGCTGGAAACTGCCCGTGTGAAGCTGAATATGCTGGAGTCCACATATCAGCAGTTGGATGGTCAGATGGCCGTTCTGCGTGGTAATGTGGAAAACAATACGGGTAATATTGCCCGGATCGAAGAAGAAATGCAGGGTACTGCAGACCGCAGCAGCGGTATCGTCCAGCAGATCGAGCAGACTCAGGCCCGCGTTGCGGATATCGACGCAGCGCTGGCGGCCAAGCACAAGGAGTTGGAAAAGCTTCAGCAGGAGCTGGCGGCAATGGCCGCCGATGCCCAGGGTATGACCCGGCAGTATCTGCAGCTGAGAAGCACCCAGTCCAATCTTTCTGCTGAGCTGGCCGGCCGTGAGGCGGATATTCGCGGTCTGAACGAGAGTATGGCACAGTCTGCAGAGCGTTTGCAGCAGCTGGAGTCAGATCTGGCTGCCGGTGCACAGCGCCGCAATGCAGCACAGCAGGAGCTGGATGCCTGCCGCAGACAGCTGCGCAGCGCTCAGGAGGAGGTCACATCCTGCAACAACACCATTTCCGGCTACAGCCTGCGCCACGAGACCCGTGCGAAGCGGCTTGCGGAGCTGGAACAGAAGGACCGTGAGCTGACCGGCAAGCTGGATTCCGTTCAGGCAAAGGTACGGGTGTTCCGGGCAATGGAGCGGGACTTTGAGAGCTACACCAAGTCGGTTAAGTCTGTTATGCAGGAGGCCCAGCGGGGCGCCCTGCGCAACATTCACGGACCGGTTTCCCGTTTGATCCGCACGGACGACAGCTACACAGTGGCACTGGAGATCGCGCTGGGCGCCGCTATGCAGCAGATCGTTGTGGATACAGAAGCAGACGGCAAGGCTGCCATCTCCTATCTGAAGCGCACCGGCGGCGGCAGAGCCACCTTCCTGCCCATTAAGACCATTGAGGGAAGATCGCTGAATGAAAACGGTCTGGAGAATTGCCGCGGCTTTATCGGCATTGCCTCCGGTCTGGTAAACTGCAAGGATACCTACCGCAATATTGTGGAGAATCTGCTGGGCAGAACGGTGATCGTGCAGGATATTGATGCTGCCATTGCTATGGCAAATAAATATAAGAACCGGTTTAAGATCGTTACTCTGGACGGCCAGGTTATGAATCCCGGCGGCTCTATGACCGGCGGCTCTGTAAACAGGGAGGCCGGCATTCTTTCCCGTGCCAATGAGCTGGAAAAGCTGGCTGCGCAGGAAAAGAAGCTGCAGGAGGAGAAAAACGCAACAGAAACCGAGCTTACAGAAGCCAGACGGCTGGTGGATCAGGTGGAATACCAGGTTACCACCGCCAAGGAGCAGCTTCGTGATGCAGAGGATCAGGTGCTGAAGCTGCAGGGTGAAGAAAAGCAGTATGAGATCCTGCTGCAGGCCATCATCGACGCGGAAAGCTCTGCTCAGAAAGAGCGGGATGCGCTGAAGCAGAGAGATCATTCTGACCGGGAGCGGCTGGCATCCAATGAAGCGAAGATCCAGATATTTACCCAGCAGCTGGAGCAGACGGAGCTGTCTCTGGAGGCCCTGGAGGGCAGCCAGAATGAGATCGCCGAGGAAACTGCACAGCTTAACGACCGAATGACGGCGCTGAAGACCGATGCGGCTGCCCTGGATGCAGAGAAGCACACAGCGCTGACCCATATTGCTGACCTGAACGAGCTGCGCGGCGCCATGGAAGGCGACAAGGCAAAGCAGCTGGCGCTGATCGATGCCATCCGTGCGGACTCTGTCCGGATCGAGGCAGAGATCGCTGCGCTGCTGACCCGTCAGGAGCAGACCGGTGAGGAGATCCGGGAACAGAAGCAGGCGCTTTCTGCGATATCCGCCTCCCGTATTGAGACGGAGGCTGCAAAAACCAAGGCAGAGCGGGAAGGCCAGGAGAAGAATAAGGATATTCTGAATATGGAGCGCGCCTGCGCACTTTTGGAGCAGAAGAAGGTCACTTCTTCCATGGAAGAAAAGCAGATCATCGACAAGCTGTGGGATTCCTACGGCTTGACGCCAGGCACGGCTGTGGAACTGCGGGGTGAACTGGAGTCTGTGACTGCCGGTCAGCGCCAGATCGCCGATCTGAAGCGCCGCATCACTATGCTTGGCACGCCCAATCTGGGCGCCATTGAGGAGTACGCCCGTGTCAACGAGCGCTACACCTACCTCAGCGAGCAGCAGAACGATGTTTTGACCTCCAAGCGTGAGCTGGAGGGTATCATTGAGGATATCACCAAGGAGATGACCACGATCTTCGTAACGGAGTTCAAGAAGATCGACGAATATTTCCGCCAGACCTTTACGGAGATGTTTGGCGGCGGTCACGGCGCTCTGGTGCTGGAGGATCCTGAAAATCCGCTGACCTGCGGCATTGAGATCCGCGTCCAGCCCCCCGGAAAGCAGCTGAAGACCATTACGCTTCTCTCCGGCGGCGAGAAGGCATTTGTTGCTATCGCTCTGTACTTTGCGATTTTGAAGGTACGGCCTACACCGTTCTGTATGCTGGACGAGATCGACGCGGCATTGGACGACCGGAATGTGGAGCGCTTTGCAACCTACCTGCGTAACTTAAGCCAAAAGACCCAGTTTATCGTCATTACCCACAGACGCGGTACTATGGAAGCATCCGATGTGCTCTATGGCGTTACGATGCAGGAGCAGGGCATTTCCAAGCTGCTGCGGCTGGATCTGAACCAGATGGAAGAGTATTTGGGTATCACAGAATAAAGGAGTTTCCCTATGGGATTTTTTGATAAGATCAAATCCGGTATGACCAAGACCCGAAATGCGATGACTGCCGTGCTCAGCAGCGTTTTCTCCGGCTTCAGCGAGATCGACGACGATTTTTACGATGAGCTAGAGGAAAGCCTGATCCTGGCGGATCTGGGCGTGGAGACCTCTCTGAAGATCGTTAAGGAGCTGCGTGCAAGAGTTCGCAGCAATGGTCTTACCAAGGCAGAGGATGCCCGTGCGGAGCTGAAGCAGATCATGGTGGATATGCTCAGCGTTGGAAGTACCGAATTGCCCCTTTCCACGGATCCGTCTGTGATCCTTGTGATCGGTGTCAACGGCGTGGGCAAGACCACCACCATTGGCAAGATCGCCAAACAGCTGATAGAGCAGGGAAAGAAGGTCACACTGATCGCCGGTGACACTTTCCGTGCGGCCGCAGCTGATCAGCTGCAGGTCTGGGCGGAGCGCTGCGATGCAGATATCGTTCGCCAGCACGAGGGCGCTGACCCTGCATCCGTGGTATTTGACGGCATCCAGGCCGCCAAGGCAAGAAAGAGCAATGTGATCATCATCGACACGGCAGGGCGGCTGCACAACAAGGTCAATCTGATGAACGAGCTGAATAAGATCACCCGTATCATTTCCCGGGAGCTGCCGGACGCGGACAAGGAAGTTCTGCTGGTGCTGGACGGCACCACCGGTCAGAACGGCCTGATCCAGGCAAAGCAGTTTAAGGAGATCGCCGGTGTAACGGCCCTGGCCATCACCAAGCTGGACGGCACTGCAAAGGGCGGCATCGTGGTTGCGGTGGCAGATACCTTGCAGATCCCGGTGAAGTTCATCGGTGTGGGTGAGCAGGCGGAGGATCTGATGCCGTTTTCTGCCCAGGACTTTGTGGATGCTTTGATGTGAGGACAACGCAATGAAAGTAGTTCTGGCAAGCAAAAATAAGCATAAATTGGCGGAAATCAGTAAAATTACAGAGAAATTCGGCTTCGATCTGGTGCTTCAGTCGGAGCTGGGTGTGGATATTGATGTAGAAGAAACCGGCACCACCTTTGAGGAAAACAGTTTACTCAAAGCGGATGCGGTGATGAAGGCCACCGGACTGCCTGCATTGGCGGATGATTCCGGCATTGCGGTGGATGCGCTTAACGGCGAGCCCGGCATCTATTCAGCACGCTACGGTTTTGATGATTCTCTGGACGATTGGGGTCGGCTTTTGCTGCTTTTGAAAAATACGGAGCATGTTCCCGACGGGCAGCGGCAGGCGCAGTTCGTCTGCGTGATCACGATGGTAACGCCTGACGGTCAGGTGATCCAGTCCCGGGGTGAGATCCACGGTGAGCTGCTGCGTGAGGCAAGAGGTGAAAATGGCTTCGGCTACGATCCTATTTTCTATTATCCACCTGCGGGTATGACCACTGCAGAAATGCCCGCCGAGGAGAAAAACAAGGTTTCCCACAGAGCCAATGCGCTGAAGGGATTTTATGAAAAACTAAAGGAGGCAGGTTATGCTGACAAGTAAAGAACGGGCAAATCTGCGTGCCCAGGCAAATACGCTGGATACCACTCTGATCGTGGGTAAGAGCGGCGTTTCTGAATCGGTCATTGCGGAGGCAGAGAACCTGCTGACAGCCCGTGAATTGGTCAAGGGCAAGGTGTTGGAGGGTGCGCTGATGAACGCCCGTGAGGTCTGTGATGCCCTGTGCGAGGCTACCGGTGCGGAGGGCGTTGCCGTGATCGGCACCAAGTTCGTGATCTGGCGTTTCAGCGAAAAGTGCCAGGCAGAGCGCAATCAGACCGGCCGTGCAAAGCGCAAGGAGACCCCCAAGTCCAAGGCAGATCCGGTTGGCAAGGGTATGCGTGCCCGCCGTGCTGCCCAGAAGAAGGTACGGGAACAGCGCAATCAGTACTTTAGAGAGAAGGCTATTGAAAAGGCCATTGAACGCAGCAGAGAAAAGCAGCTCCACGGCGAAGATTAATCCGTAAAGAGGGGATAGTCTATGGCAAGGATCGGTATTTACGGCGGTACATTCAATCCGCCGCATATTGGTCATATTCACGCGGCTCAGCAGGCATTTGCACTTCTGAAGCTGGACAGGCTTTTGCTGATACCGGATCGGATCGCACCCCATAAGGTGCTTCCGCAAGGGTCGGCAACGGCACAGCAGAGGATGGAAATGCTGAGAATCGGGGCAGCGCAGATTCCTTATGCGCAAGTCAGCGATCTGGAGCTGCGCCGTGAAGGTACAAGCTATACCTATCTGACAGTTCAGGAGCTGAAGCAGCAGTATCCCGAGGATCAGCTGTTTTTGATTATGGGAACGGATATGTTCCTTTCTTTCCACAACTGGCGTTATCCGGAAAAAATATGGGAAAACGCAACTTTAGCAGTACTGATGCGTGGGGATAAGGACGAAAATGCAGCAATTGCAGCACAAAAGGATGCGCTGGAGGCGCTTGGTGCAGCTGTTGAGACCGTTCCCAACGAGATCACCGCGATCTCTTCCACAAATCTTCGCAGAATGCTGGTTTTCGGCTGTGCAGAGCCCTATCTGCCGGATGGCGTTGGTGAATTTATTGCGAAAAACGGTCTTTACGGAACGAAGAGATGCTATCAGCAGCTATCGATGGAACAGCTTGAAAAGGTGGTTATTGACCTGATTGACCCCAAGCGCGTGGATCATGTGCTGGGCTGCCGGGATACGGCAGTTGAGCTTGCCATGCACTGGGGCGCGGATGTGACCGATGCTGCCAGAGCCGGAATTTTACACGATATTACGAAGGCGCTGCGCGGGCCGCTTCAGTTGACATTGTGCAGCGAGTATGGTATAGTTCTGGATGATTTTTCCACCAAATATCCCAAGACGCTCCACGCCTTGACCGGCGCACTGGTGGCTGAGCGGATATTCGGTGAAAATCAAGCCGTGGTCAGCGCGATCCGCCATCATACCACCGGTAAGGCGGATATGACGCTGCTGGAAAAGATTATTTATGTGGCAGACTATATGGAGCCCTGCAGAAATTTCCCGGGTGTGGAACGGCTGCGGGCGCTGGCATATCAGGATCTGGACGCCGCATTAAAGCTGGGTCTGGAAATGACCCTGGAATTACTGAAGAAGCAAGGCAGTGAGGTGTCACCTGCATCCCAGGCGGCGCTGAACTGGTTAAACGGAAAGGACAGATGTAAATGTTAACGGCAAAAGAAGTTGCTTATGAAGTGACCAAGGCGCTGGACGCCAAGAAGGGTATGGATATCAAGCTGCTGAAGATCAGCGATGTTTCCAGCCTGGCAGATTATTTTCTGATCTGCACCGGCACTTCCAATACCCATGTTAAAACACTGTGCGATTATGCAGAGTATACGCTGCAGGAGCTGGGCGAGCCGATGCTGGGTCGCGAGGGTCATCGCGGTAATTCCTGGGAGCTGCTGGACTTTGGCTCAATCGTCGTCCATGTGTTTACGGATGAAGCCAGAAAATTCTACGATCTGGAGCGCGTCTGGGCAGATGCGCAACAGGTCGATTTGAAAGATATTATCATCGAAGAGTGAGGACCGTTTAAATGGCAAATTACGATTTTTCCGCCATTGAGAAGAAATGGCACGAATACTGGGAAAAGAATAACACCTTCGCCACGGATGTTTGGGATTTTTCCAAGCCGAAGTACTATGTGCTGGATATGTTCCCGTATCCCTCCGGTGTAGGCCTGCATGCCGGCCATCCTGAGGGCTATACCGCCACGGACATTATGTCCCGTATGAAGCGGATGCAGGGCTACAATGTGCTGCACCCCATGGGCTACGACTCCTTCGGTCTGCCTGCAGAGCAGTACGCCGTGGACACCGGTAATCATCCCAACGGCTTTACCCAGAAGAATATCGAGACCTTCTCCGGTCAGCTGAAGGAGCTGGGCTTTGACTATGACTGGTCCAAGGTCATCGCCACCTCTGACCCCGATTTCTATAAGTGGACGCAGTGGATCTTCAAAAAGCTGTGGGAGAAAGGCTATGCCAAGCGGATCGAAATGCCTGTTAACTGGTGTGAAGCCCTGGGCACGGTGCTTGCCAATGACGAGGTTATCGACGGCAAGTCTGAGCGCGGCGGCTATCCCGTTGTGAAGAAGATGATGATGCAGTGGGTCATTGACCAGCCTGCATTTGCAGAGGAGCTGCTTCAGGGTCTGAACGAGATCGACTGGCCCGAATCCACCAAGGAGATCCAGCGCAACTGGATCGGCAAGTCCACCGGTGTTGAGGTTGATTTTCAGCTGGTCGGCGGCGGTCAGTTCTCCATCTATACCACCTGCATTGAGACTATCTACGGCATTACCTTTATGGTATTGGCTCCTGACGGCAAGATCGTCCAGAGCCTGATGGACCGTGTTGAGAATCGGGAAGAGGTAGAAGCTTACATCAAGGCCGCAG
Organism: Oscillospiraceae bacterium; assembly: GCA_017410075.1. Classification (GTDB taxonomy): domain Bacteria; phylum Bacillota; class Clostridia; order Oscillospirales; family Oscillospiraceae; genus Faecousia. The sequence goes on from JAFQRK010000030.1 coordinate 11,382, forward strand.
CTGCCAAGAGTGAGATCGACCGCACCGATGCCACCAAGACCAAAACCGGCTGCCCCCTGAAGGGCGTTTACGCCATCAATCCTGTTAACGGCAAGGAAGTCCCCGTATTTATCGGTGATTTCGTTTTGGGCAATTACGGCACCGGCGCAGTTATGGCGGTTCCCAGCCACGATCAGCGTGACTTTGAGTATGCGGTTGCCCACAAGATTCCCATGATCCAGGTCATTGAGGGTCGGGATGTTTCCGAGTGTGCCTTCGAGAAGCAGGATTATCTGGGCAAGGGCTGCAAGCTGGTAAATTCTGAGGAATTTACCGGTCTGACAGTGGAAGAGGCCAAGGAAGCCATCACCGCTAAGCTGGAGAAGCTGGGCGTTGCCCGCAGAAAGAACAACTACCACTTCCGCGAGTGGATCTTCGCCCGTCAGCGCTACTGGGGCGAGCCCGTTCCCTGTGTATACACCGAGGACGGCGAAACTGTATTCCTGCCGGATGAGGAGCTGCCCGTTGTGCTGCCCGTTCTGGAAGACTACAAGGGTCGCGGCGGACAAGCACCTCTGGAGAACGCAGAAGAATGGAAGTACTATGATAAGGGTGGTCTGAAGGGCAAGCGCGAAACCTCCACAATGCCCGGATCTGCCGGCTCGTCCTGGTATTATATGCGCTACATCGACCCCAAGAATGATAAGGCGCTGTGCGATCCGGAGCTTCTGAAGCACTGGCTGCCTGTGGATCTGTATGTGGGCGGCCCTGAGCACGCAGTTGGCCATTTGATCTATTCCCGTATCTGGAACCGCTTCCTTTATAACGAGGGCATCTCGCCCGTTGCAGAGCCTTTCAAGAAGCTGGTGCACCAGGGTATGATCCTGGGCGAAAACGGCATCAAGATGGGCAAGCGGTTCCCGGAATTTGTGGTCAATCCCAGTGATGTCGTCCGGGAATACGGCGCAGATACTCTGCGTCTTTACGAGATGTTTATGGGCCCGCTGGAGGTTTCCAAGCCCTGGAGCACCGCCGCAGTCGCCGGTGCAAAGAAGTTTATCAACCGCGTTTGGAACTTCTTTACCGAGAGTACAAACATCACCGATAATGACGACGGCAAGCTGACCAAGGTGTATCATCAGACTGTCAAGAAGGTCACATCCGACTTTGAGGTGCTGGGCTTCAACACCGCCATAGCTCAGATGATGGTCTTTGTCAATGAGGTCTATAAGGCCGGCACTTGCCCCAGAGCGTATGCAGAGGGCTTCATTAAGATGATCAGCTGTATTACGCCGCATGTGGGCGAGGAGATCTGGCAGATCATGGGTCACGATAATACCATTGCCTACGAATCCTGGCCTACCTACGACGAAGCAAAGTGCAAGGACACCGAGATCAACATCGCTGTTCAGGTCAACGGCAAGATGCGCGGCACCGTGCTGATGGAAGCGGATCTGGATAATGATACGGTGATTGCAAATGTACTGGCGGATGAGAAGATCGCCCGTTTCCTGGAGAAACAGGATGGGAATATCGTCAAGACCATCGTGGTTAAGAATAAACTGGTCAATCTGATCGTAAAGTAAGCGCCAAAATGCCAAAAAATATCTTGACAATCTTTGGCGAATGCTATATAATTGACGAAGCCGTGAGGCCCTGAAAGCATCCTGGAATGAGCCGGATGCCATCGGAGGGAGGGAAAACAATGTCTGAAATTCGCGTTAAGGAAAACGAATCTCTGGAGAGCGCTCTGCGTCGTTTTAAGCGCAGCTGTGCCAAGGAGGGCGTTATTGCCGAGGTTAAGAAGCGCGAGCATTACGTAAGCCCCAGCCTGAAGCGTAAGCAGAAGTCTGAAGCTGCCCGTAAGAACAAGAGAAAGTTCTATTAATATCCCTCTTTGTTTCAATGCTCAAAACCGCTCTGGAATTTCCAGAGCGGTTTTTATTTTAATTCCTGATACAGCCCTACAGCGGCCGTTATGCCAAGGGCTTCCGCTTCAGCAAGCAGACTGTCCAGATCCTCCCGTGTGCGTTTTAGCGTGAAGATAAAGCCATCGTTGTCTTTTTCGATCCCATAGTGGCAATGAAGCGCTGTGTCGGCAAGAGGACATTCCGGATCACCGGATACAGGACGGAGGTAACTTCCGGAGTCTGTTACTTTGATCTGCCGGCAGCTGAGTGCGGCCTCCAGCCAAATATCGCGGCCCTGCCAGGGCTTTATATACTCCCTAAGCGGCATATCGGGGGGCGGCGGTGGCAAAAATACGGAGCAATCTAATTCTTTTGCAAGGTATTCAGGTGCGCATACCGGGAAATCCAGGCCGGTCAGAGCCTGCGCGATCTCTTTGTTCTGCGGACAGTCCCGGTGCTGAAAATCCAGCAATAAACCGGAGCATTTTTGCTCTTTCAGCGTGGCTTCGATGATTTTCGCCACATTTTTGCAGTCCTGATGTACCGGTGGCGTGCTGTCATTGAGAATCAGCAGGGAAGCTTCCGGCAAGCTGCGGGGCAGATTCAGCAGGGAAGTGCTGTAGGGGGAAAAATGGCAGGCCATCCAGGCGATCTTCTCCGGGAGGGATGGCGCAGAGGAAAATTCCTCTGCTGTCATTGCCAGGTATCTTGCAAATGCCATAGACAAATCCCCCTTGCCGTGGTATAATCTGCTCATAGCTTATGAAAGTGTGGTTTGCGTTATGCCTTTTTCGCTGCTGCCCTGGCGCATCGCCGATGAATTGCCGGATCTGGAGCCTGCATGGCTGAAAGAGCAGGGGATCCAGCTTCTGATGCTGGATTTTGACAACACCATAGTGCCGTATACCACGAATGTCCCGACGCAGCGGATGGACGCTTGGCTGCAGATGATGAAGCGATCTGAAATTCAGATCTGTGTGGTCTCCAACAGCAAGCGGGAAAGGGTAAGGTTTTTCTGCGAAAAGTTTGGGATTCCCTGCATTACCCACGCGAAAAAGCCGTTTTCCCGGGGAATTCGCGCCTGCCTTGAAAAATTCGGTGTCCCCAGAGAAAATTCTGCCCTGGTCGGTGACCAGATCTATACGGACACGCTGGGTGCCAACTGCGCCGGAGTTCGGTCGGTTTTGGTTAAGGCGATCAATAATCATAATATCTGGCTGAAACTGCGGCATATAGCAGAACTGCCTTTTATCCTAATTGCAAGAAAACGGAGAATGAAAAATGAAAAATATTGAAAAATATCTGTCTTTACTGGGTCAGGATGTGGACGGCCTGTTGCTGACCAGCCGTTACAGCCGCTATTATGCTGCGCAATTCGACATTGCAGAGGGCGTTGCCATCGTTACAGCGAATGGCTGCCGTTACTTTACAGACAGCCGCTATATCGAATCTGCGGAAAACGGCATCAAGGGCTTTGAGGTGCTGGTGATCGACAGCCAGCATAGCTATAAGCAGCGGCTAAATGAGGCCATTGCGGAATTTAATGTCAAGGTCCTTGGCTTTGAGGAAGAATATCTGACAGTTGCGGAGCTGCGCAATTATGAGGAAAATCTGGATGCCAAGCTGGTGGCGAAAAATGCGGCGATCCACGAATTCCGCGGCATTAAGGAGCCCTGGGAGCTGGATATTATGCGCGCTGCCCAGAGTATTACCGATAAGGCATTTTCTGAGGTTTTGGGCCGTGTGAAGGTGGGTATGACGGAAAAGGAGCTGCAGGCGGAGCTGATCTACTGCCTGCTGAAAAACGGTGCTGACGGTATGGCGTTTGATCCTATTGTGGTATCCGGTCCCAATACCAGTATGCCCCACGGCGTAGCCGGTGACCGCGTGATTCAGGAAGGGGATTTTATCACCCTGGATTTTGGTGCGCAGTACAAGGGCTATTGCTCCGATATGACCCGTACCTTTGCCGTCGGTTATGCTACGCAGGAGATGCAGAAGGTATACGAGGTTGTTCTGCAGGCACAGCTGGCAGGTATCGCAGCATCCAAGGCCGGCGTTTTGGGTAAGGATGTGGATGCCGCTGCCAGAAAGGTGATCGAGGAAGCCGGTTACGGCCCGTATTTTGGTCACGGCTACGGCCACAGCCTGGGTATGGAGATCCACGAATCGCCCAGCCCCAGCCCCCGCGGTGAGCGGATCATGGAGGAAAATATGATCGCTTCGGCTGAGCCCGGCATCTATCTGCCCGGTAAATTCGGCGTCAGAATTGAGGATGTGGTGATTTTTAAGGAAAATGGCTGCGAAAATATCACCAAGAGCCCGAAAAATTTAATTATTGTGTAAAAATTTCGCGTTGACCCCTTGAAATATGTAAAGTTTTAGGGTATCATATATTGCGTAAATTTATGAATATATTAAATGCCCATTGGGCGAATCTAGGAGGATAAAACATATGATTTCTGCAGGCGAATTTAGAAACGGCGTTACCTTCGATATGGACGGCAAGGTTATGCAGGTTGTCGAGTTCCAGCATGTTAAGCCCGGTAAGGGTGCTGCTTTCGTCCGTGTTAAGATGAAGAATGTCATCACCGGCGGCGTTACCGAAACCAGCTTTAACCCCACCGCAAAGTTCCCCACCGCTTTTGTTGAGCGCAAGAAGATGGAGTACTCCTACAATGATGGCGAGCTGTACTACTTTATGGACAGCGAGACCTATGAGCTGGAGCCCATTGACGCTTCTGCTCTGGACGATTCTTTCAAGTTCGTCAAGGAGAACGATGTCTGCACCATTATGAGCTACAAGGGCAAGGTTTTTGGTGTTGAAGTTCCCAACTTTGTTGAGCTGATTGTTACCGAGACTGAGCCTGGCTTTGCCGGCAACACCGCTACCAATGTTACCAAGCCTGCTACCGTTGAGACCGGTGCTGAGGTTAAGGTGCCTCTGTTCATCAACGAGGGCGACAAGATCCAGATCGACACCCGTACCGGTGAGTATCTGAGCCGCGCTAAGGGCTAATCTTTAAGGAGGACCGTTATGACCATTTCTGAAAAGTCCGCTTATTTGAAGGGCCTGATGGATGGCCTGAATCTGGACACCGAGACTGCCGAGGGCAAGATGATCGAATCCATTGTGGATCTGCTGGGTGATATCAGCAAGAAGCTGACCGATGTGGAGGATACCACCATCGCCATCTCCGATGAGCTGGACGAGATCGAAGAAGATCTGGATGCCATCGAGGATTTCCTGATGGACGAGGAAGACGATTACTACGACGATGAGGATGACTTTGAAGACGAGGATGACTTCGAGGACGAAGGCTTTGCCTACGGCGATGAGGACACCACCATCTATGAAGTAGTTTGCGCCTGCGGCAATATCATCGACTTTGATGAAGAAACCCTGGAAAAGGGCAGCATCATCTGCGATAACTGCGGTGAGACCCTGGAGTTCTCCATCGAGGATGACGAAGAGTAATTGATCCAAATAAGAAACCCGACTGCGTTGCAGTCGGGTTTTTGTGTTACTTTGCAGGTTTGAAGCTGTCCTTCAGGCTGACTGAGCGGTTAAAGACCAGGTGGTCTGCCGCAGAATCCTTGCTGTCGGGAGTGAAATAACCCAGGCGGATAAACTGGAATGCTTCGCCGGGCTTCGCGTCAAGAAGGCTGGTTTCCACCTTGCAGTTTTTCAGGATCTCCAGAGAATTGGGATTCAGGCAGGCCAGGAAATCCTTGCCGGCAGCATCGGGATCGGGATCGTCAAACAGATTGCTATACTGACGGACTTCCGCCTCGCAGCAGTTGTCAGCATCCACCCAATGGATGGTAGCACCCTTGACCTTGCGGCCGTCGGCGGGATTGCCGCCCTTGCTCTCAGGATCATAGGTGGCCAGAACCTCGGTGACCTTGCCATTCTCATCTGTGACACAGCCGGTGCAGGTGATAAGATAAGCGCCCTTCAGACGGCACTCAGGTCCGTTGGGGAACAGACGCTTGTATTTGGGAATGGGCTCGGCCATAAAGTCATCCGCTTCAATCCACAGATTCCGGGAGAAGGAAACGGTGCGGGTGCCGGCTTCGGGATCATTGGGGTTGTTTTCAACCTCGAATTCCTCGCTCTGACCCTCGGGATAGTTGGTAATAGTCAGCTTAACGGGATCCAGAACGGCCATAACACGCTTTGCGTGCTCGTTTAAGTCCTCACGCAGGCAGTGCTCCAGGAAGCCAAACTCAATGGTATTGGGGCTCTTGGCGACACCGACGCGGTCGCAGAAATTGCGGATGGATGCCGGGGTGTAGCCGCGGCGGCGCAAACCGCACAGCGTGGGCATACGGGGATCGTCCCAGCCGGAAACATAGTTGTTTTCCACCAGTGCGCGGAGCTTGCGCTTGGAAAGCACCGTATGGTCGATACCCAGACGGGCAAACTCGATCTGACGGGGATGATGGGCAAGGCCTACATTTTCAACGACCCAGTTGTAAAGGGGTCTGTGATTTTCAAACTCCAGAGAGCACAGAGAGTGGGTGATACCCTCCAGAGCATCCTGGATGGGATGTGCGAAGTCATACATCGGATAGATGCACCACTTGTCGCCCTGGCGGTGATGGTGCATATGCCGGATACGGTAGATGACCGGGTCGCGCATATTGAAATTGCCGGAGGCCAGATCGATCTTGGCACGCAGGGTATAGCGGTTGTCTTCAAACTCACCGGCGCGCATACGGCGGAACAGATCCAGACTCTCCTCAATGGGACGATTTCGGTAGGGGGAGGTGGCAGGGGTGGTCAGATCGCCGCGGTATTCCTTAAACTGATCGGGTGTCAGCTCACAGACATAGGCAAGACCCTTTTGGATCAGGGCTTCTGCCAGCTCGTAGGTCTTCTCAAAATAGTCAGAGCCGTAGAAGAAGCGGTCATCCCAGTCAAAGCCAAGCCAATGGATATCCTCCTGGATTGCGTGGACGAATTCCACATCCTCCTTGGTGGGATTGGTGTCATCCATACGCAGGTTGCACAGGCCGCCGAATTTCTCAGCGGTGCCGAAGTCGATGATCAGCGCCTTGCAGTGACCGATGTGCAGATAGCCGTTGGGCTCAGGCGGGAAACGGGTATGCACGGTTTTACCTGCAAAACGACCGCCTTCAGCAATATCTTCCTCAATAAAGGCGTGGATAAAATTCTTGCTTTCCGTGATTTCAGCCATAATTTTAACCTCATTTCGCTAAAATTCCAATTTTAAGCATTATAACCTATTGTGGCAATTTTTGCAACATAAAATTAGCAATGGGCAAAAAAGGTTAAAATTATAAAAACCTTAAGGGAAAACTGAAAATTTTGGTTGTCATTTGTGCGGTTTTATATTACAATAGGAGAAGATATATGGAAGGAGTGATTTTCTTTGCCTGAAGTTAAATATAAGCGCGTGCTTCTGAAGATCAGCGGCGAGGCGCTGGCCGGTGAAAAGCATCGCGGTCTGGACTTTGCTGTGATCAATTCTGTGTGTCAGGTTATCCGCAAGTGTGTGGATATGGGCGTGCAGATGGGTGTCGTTATCGGAGGCGGCAATTTCTGGCGCGGCGTCAAGGACGGCGCGGATAAGATGCAGCGTTCCCACGGCGATGCAATGGGTATGCTGGCTACGGTTATGAACTCCATCGCTGTTGCAGATGCCCTGGAAAAGCATGGCGTGGATGCCCGTGTTCTTTGCGCTGTGCAGATGGAAAAATTCTGCGAGTATTTTACCCGTGACTGTGCAGAGCGTTATCTGAGCAGCGGTAAGGTTGTGATCTTTGCCGGCGGCACCGGCAATCCCTATTTCTCAACAGATACCGGCGCGGTGCTCCGTGGCGTTGAGATCGAGGCGGATGCGATCCTGATGGCGAAGAATGTGGACGGCATCTATTCCGCTGATCCCAATGTGGATCCCACTGCTGTGAAGTTCGACGAGCTTACTTATGACGAGGTGCTGGCCCGCCACCTGAAGGCGACGGACACCACCGCAATGACCCTGGCAATGGACAACCATATGAAGCTGGTGTGCTTTGCTCTGGCTGACCCTGAAAACATTATCCGCGTGGTATGCGGTGAAAAAATCGGAACTACCGTTAAGGAGGTTTAATTATGAGCGTTGATTTTAGTGATTTTAGCAGAAGAATGGATAAGGCCCTGGACCATCTGCAGGAGGAATTCGGTGCAGTTCGTGCCGGTCGTGCCAATCCCCGTGTTCTGGATCGGATCACCGTGGAATACTATGGTAGCGAAACACCCCTGAACGGTGTTGCCACCATTTCTTCTCCCGATGCCCGTACGCTGGTCGTTCAGCCCTGGGATACCAAGCTGCTGAAGGATATCTGCAAGGCGATCCAAATGTCCGATCTGGGCATCAATCCCCAGAATGATGGCCGTGTTGTCCGTCTGACCTTCCCCCAGCTGACAGAGGAGCGCCGTAAGGAGCTGGTCAAGCAGGTAAGAAAGTATGCGGAAGAGGCCAAGGTTGCAATGCGCAACATCCGCCGCGACGGTATGGACTATGTTAAGAAGCTGAAGAAGAATTCTGAGATTACTGAAGATGATCAGAAGAAGGCAGAGAAGGATCTGCAGGATATTCTGGATAAGAATATCAAGCGTGTTGATGATGCAACCGCTGCTAAGGAAAAGGAGCTTATGGCTCTGTAATCAGCAAAGAACTAAGGGGCGCGTAATGCGCCCCATAGCGCTATAAAATGATAGAAAGAGGTGCTTTTTATGGCACTTTCTGATGCACAAAGCTGCGTTCCGCAGCATATTGCCATTATTATGGACGGCAATGGCCGCTGGGCGAAGAAACGGGGATTACCCCGGACTGCCGGTCATAGCGCCGGCGCGGAAGCCTTCCGCAGGATCGCCAATTATTGCCGCACCTTGGGCGTGAAATATTTGACGGTTTACGCCTTCTCCACAGAAAACTGGAAGCGCTCTGAGGCGGAGGTTTCCGGAATCATGCGGCTGCTGGCCAGCTATTTGAAGGAAGCGCTGCGGGATATGGAGAAAAACCATGTTCGTTTCCGCTTCTTCGGCGATCTGAGCAGACTGAGCCCGAAGCTGCAAAAGATGTGTTTGGACGCGCAGGAGCGTTCTTCTGAGTATCACGAGGTTCAGGTGAATTTCTGCTTGAATTACGGCGGCAGAGACGAGATCATCCGTGCGATCCGCGCCTATGCCAATGATGTGGCAGAGGGCAGAAAGCAGGCTGATGATCTGGATGAGACTGTATTTGAAGAATACCTGGATTCTGCCGGCGTTCCGGATCCGGAGCTGGTGATCAGGCCCTCGGGGGAGATGCGCCTGAGCAATTTCCTGCCGTGGCAGACGGTGTATTCTGAATTTGTTTTTATGGATGTACTATGGCCCGATTTCGGCCCTGCGGAGCTGGATGAGGCCATTGCAGAATTTAGGCGGCGCAACCGCCGCTTTGGAGGGGCATAGACAGATGAAAACCCGCGTTATAACTGCAGCGGTCGCGCTGCCGTTGTTGCTGATCGTTGTTTTGGCATTGCCGAAGATCTTTGCAGCGATCCTTTTTGGATTGATGCTTGCTCTGGCAGCCTATGAGCTGCTGATGAGCGCCGGCTATGTCAAGAATATCAGACTGGTCATTTATTCCGCCGTGATGGCGTTTTCTGTAGCTTTGTGGAGCTATTTTGGCTGCAGCCAGGTATGGGCGGCTGCCGGTATGCTTGTTTTTAGCGGCGTGCTGTGTACGGAAATGATGCTCAGCCATATCAAGCTGCGCTTTGAAAAGATCTCCGTGTGCTTTGTGGCCGGTGTGGTGATCCCGTATCTGTTCAGCTCTATCATTCGCATCCATACCGTTGACGGCACGGGCAGATTCTTTGTACTGATTCCCTTTATTATTGCCTTTGTTTCCGATACCGGTGCCTATTTTACCGGTTTGTATCTGGGAAAGCGCAAGCTCGCCCCGGTCATCAGCCCCAAGAAAACCGTAGAAGGCGCCATTGGCGGTGTGATTGCCGCAACTTTGGGTATGCTGCTGTATATGCTCATTGTAAATCTGGCTTTTGGCTTTACGGTGAACTATCTGGCAGTGGTCATTTACGGTGTTGCTTGCTCCGCAGCCGGTATTTTTGGCGATCTGTGCTTCTCTGTGATCAAGCGTCAGGCCGGCATCAAGGATTATGGTGCCCTGATCCCCGGACACGGCGGTATTCTGGATCGGTTTGATTCTATGATCATTGTTGCCCCTCTGGTGGAGATATTGCTCACACTGATTCCTGTGGCGGTGAAATAATGATTGATTGTGTAACGATTCTTGGCTCTACAGGTTCCATCGGCCGGCAAAGCCTTGATATTATCAGCCGGATGCCGGTGAAGGTTGCGGCATTGACGGCAGGAAATAATGTAGAGCTGATGGCGCAGCAATGCCGTCAGTTCCAGCCTAAACTGGCAGTTATGGCAACGCAGAAAGCGGCTGCGGAGCTGAAAGAGAAGATTTCCGATCTGCCCACAAGCGTTTCCTGGGGCGAGGAAGGGTTGATGCAGGCAGCCACGATGGAAGATGCCCAATGCGTGATCACCGCTGTGGTGGGAATGCTGGGGCTGAAGCCGACCCTTGCGGCCATTCGCGCCGGTAAGCGCATCGGCCTTGCCAATAAGGAGACGCTGGTCTGCGCCGGCGAGCTGGTGATGGCGGAGGCGGAAAAATACGGCGCCCAGATCATCCCGGTGGATTCAGAGCATTCTGCGATCTTCCAGTGTCTGATGGGCATTGGCGGAAAAAATGAGATCCATAAGCTGATCCTGACCTGCTCCGGCGGCCCGTTTTATGCTATGGATAAGCAGCAGCTGAAAAATGTTACAAAAGCCGATGCTCTGAAGCATCCCAACTGGAAAATGGGCGCGAAGATCACCGTTGACTGCGCCACCTTGATGAACAAGGGCCTGGAAGTCATTGAAGCCATGCGGCTTTATAATGTTCCGGTGGAGCAGGTGGATGTGCTGATCCACCGCCAGAGCATCGTTCACAGTATGGTGGAAACGGTGGATGGCGCGGTAATGGCCCAGCTGGGTACGCCGGATATGCGTTTGCCCATTCAGCTGGCGCTGACTTATCCGGAAAGAGCTGCCTGCCCGGTGGACAGACTGGATCTGACCGCCTGCAGCGGTCTGACCTTTACCAAGCCGGATATGGACGCATTTCCGTGCCTTGCATTGGCAAGAGAGTGCGCCAAGGCCGGCGGCACAGCCTGTCCCGTGATGAACGGTGCGAATGAAGAGGCTGTTGCGATGTTTTTAAATGATGAGATCGGATTTTATGATATTTACGACCTTGTCCGCGGTGCGGTAAGCGCCGTTCCCTTTATCCAGAACCCCACTTTGGAGGAAATTCTGGAGGCTGACCGGCTGGCACGGGAGTATGTCCGGAGAAGATAATCCCATTTAGCGAGGAATTTTATGACGATCATTTTTGCAATCCTTATTTTTAGCTTTCTGATTTTCATTCACGAATTCGGTCACTTTATTGCTGCAAAGCTGTCCGGTGTGCAGGTCAATGAATTTTCTATGTTTATGGGCCCTGCCATCGTTAAGTGGAAGCGGGGCGAAACACAGTATTCCATCCGCTGTATTCCTATCGGCGGCTACTGTGCAATGGAGGGAGAAAATGAAGATACGGATAACCCCCGTTCTTTCCAGAAGGCTGCCTGGTGGAAGCGGCTGATCATCCTGGTTGCCGGCTCATTTATGAATCTGGTTGCCGGTGTGCTGATTATGCTGATGATCTATCTGCCGACCCAGTATATTATCAACCCCACCATTGAGAGCTTCCAACCCTACAGCACAGTAAACGGAGAGGGTGGTCTTCAGGTGGGCGATACCATCTGGATGGTGGATGGGGAACGGGTGTATGTCCAGTCCGATTTTTCTCTGATCACCACCTTAAATTCCGGCGAGGTCCACGATCTTGTGGTGATCCGGGACGGAAAAAAGGTGGAACTGAATGATTTTGCAATGCAAAGGCATGAGGTGACTGATGAATATGGCAATACCGATATGCTTTACGGTTTTAAGTTTACATTGAATGAAGCGCCAACATTTGGTCAAAAGCTGGCCTATGGCTGGGCAAATGCCGTAGATTCTGTCCGAAATGTTCGGTTGAGCTTGCAGATGCTGGTCAGCGGCAATGTGGGGTTTCAGGATGTGGGTGGCCCGGTAATGATCGTAGATCAGATGAATCAGGTTGCGAATGCATCCCCAAGTACCATTGATGCACTGCTGAATATGCTGTATTTTGCCGGATTTATTGCCATCAATCTGGCGATTATGAATATGCTTCCCATTCCTGCTCTGGACGGTGGACGGGTGTTCTTCCTGCTGATCACCGTTGCCTTTGAGGCGATATTTAAAAAGAAGGTTGATCCCAAGTATGAGGGATATATCCACGGCATCGGTATGATCCTTTTGCTGCTGCTGATGGCTGTGATCCTGTTTAAGGATGTTTTCACAATTTTTACGAGGTAATGAAATGACCAGACAAATCAATGTGGGCGGTGTTTTGATCGGCGGTGGAGCACCTGTCGTGATCCAGTCTATGCTTAATACCAAAACAACGGATGTGGCAGGCGCTTTGGCGCAGATTCGTGAGCTGAAGGCTGCCGGTTGCCAGATCGCCAGACTTTCTGTTCAAAATATGGAGGCTGCCCGGGGATTTGCTGAGATCTGCCGCGAAAGTGCGCTGCCGCTGGTTGCGGATATTCACTTTGATTATAAGCTGGCGCTGGCGGCTGCTGAGGGCGGTGCTTCCAAGATCCGTATCAATCCCGGCAATATCGGCGGCGAAGATCGGGTCAAGGCGGTTGTCGACATCTGCAAGGATAAGAGGATCCCCATCCGCATTGGTGTTAACGGTGGCAGCCTGGACAAAACGCTACTGGAAAAGTACGGCCATCCTACGGCGGAGGCGCTGGTGGAAAGCGCATTTTCCCATTTGGAGCTGCTGGAAAAGTTCGGATTTTACGACACCTGCGTGTCGATGAAATCCTCCACAGTACCCACAATGGTGGAGGCGGCCCGTCTGTTCCGCAGTCGCTGCGATTATCCGCTGCACATCGGCGTGACGGAGACCGGCCCGGTGAAGATGGGTATGATCAAATCTGCTATGGGTATTGGTGCGCTGCTGCTGGATGGCATCGGTGATACCGTTCGCGTCAGTTTGACAGACGATCCCATCCAGGAGGTCTATGCGGCCAGGGATATCTTAAGAGCCGCCGGTCTTCGCAAGGACGGCGTGAATATCATTTCCTGCCCCACCTGCGGCAGGACGCAGATCGATCTGATCGGTCTTGTAAATCGGGTGGACGAAGCGCTGAAAGACTGTGAAAAGCCCATTACAGTCGCGGTTATGGGCTGCATCGTGAACGGTCCCGGTGAAGCCAGAGAGGCTGACATCGGCATCGCCGGCGGTGACGGCTTTGGTATGATTTTTGAAAAAGGCGTTCAGGTGGAAAAGCTGCCCTATGACGAGCTTTTGCCTGCATTGCTTAGAAGAATAGAATCCCTTTGAGGAACACTATGAAAGAGAAAATTCCTTTTTTTAATATGTTCTCGGACTTTGAGCCGCCTGAGCCGCTGAAAAGCGCACTATCTCAGGCGGCTATTGCTGCTGCTGATATTGATCCCCAGGGTCGCAGGATCAGCATTACAGTATCGTGTCCGGAATACATAACGGATTCCAATCTGGAGATGCTCAGCAAAGCGCTTTGTCAGGCATACGGGCTTAACGGTGCATTGATCATCGCGCAGCATCCTGCTGATCAGCTGGAGAAGATGGATCCTGCGGATCTGATGCAGATGTTTGTCCGGGTCAATTCCATGACCAGAGGCTTGCTCTCCGGCGCCAGATGGGAATGGAACGGCACTACGCTGACGGTATATTTAAAGGGCAACGGAAAGAATGTTCTGGATGAATGTGTGCGCAGTGTTTCTGCATCGCTGCAGGAGCGGTTTGGTGTACCGGTTTCGATCGGGATCGTTGCAGGTCAGGCTCTTGAGGGCGAGGCACTGTTTGACGCGCTGGAGAAGATGCGGCAGGATACACTGAGTGTGATGCCCAGACCCAGTGCTGCAGTTAAGAAGGAAGAATCTGCCCAGAAGGCCAATGAGGCGCTTTACGGCAAGGTGTTTCGCGGCGATGCCGTGCCTATGAAGGACATTGATCTGGATATGGGCGGCGTTATTGTAGAAGGCCGCGTCTTTGCAGTGGATCATAAGGAGTTGAAAAAACGAAACGCCTGGGTTATTTGCTTCGATATGACGGATAACACCGGCTCTGTCCGTGTCAAGCGCTTTATGGAAAGCAAGGAGGCCCAGCCTTTTATAGACAATGTAAAAGTCGGCACAGTTTTGCGTGTGCAGGGCAAGCTGAACATTGATAAATTCGACAACGAAATGGTGCTCAGTCCCTTTGCGATGATGCCCGGCAAGATGCCGGTGCGCGTGGATCTGGCTGAGGGAATGAAGCGTGTGGAGCTGCATCTTCATACAGCGATGAGCAATATGGATGCGCTGACCGATACGCAGGCTGCAGTCCGCCAGGCAGCGGCCTGGGGTCACAGGGCCATCGCCATCACCGATCACGGCTGTGCGCACACATTCCCGGATGCAATGCACGCAGTTGAAGGAAAAGGTGCTGCGAAGATCGCAGGCACAGATCAGCCCATTAAGGTGCTATACGGCTGTGAAGCCTATTTTGTGAACGATGTGGATGGCCGGCAGGTGATTAGCGGTGCACAGGATCTGTCCGTCGACGGAGAATTCGTTGCATTTGACCTGGAGACTACCGGTCTGTCTGCGGAAAACGACACCATTATTGAGATCGGTGCCGTACTGTTCAGCGCAGGCAAGGAGCAAAAACGCTTCCAGACCTTTGTGGATCCCCGGCGAAAGCTTAGCGCTGAGATCATTAACCTGACCGGCATTACAGATGAGATGCTGGAGGGTGCGCCGCTGATCGACGAGGTGCTGCCCCAGTTTCTGGAATTTGTCGGCGGACGCGTTGTGGTTGCCCACAATGCCAAGTTTGATACGGGCTTTATCCGTGCGGCCTGCCGCAAGTTGGGCCTTCCTTACAATCTGACGGCGGCGGACACACTTTCTCTTTCTCAGCAGCTAATGCCACAGCTGAACAGATACAAGCTGGATATTGTTGCAAAGGCGCTGAAATTGCCCAACTTTAATCACCACCGGGCGGTGGATGACTCCAACATCTGCGGCCAGATCATGGTGAAATTCCAGCAGATGCTGGCGGATATGAATATCAGCTCCCTGCAGGAAGCAGGCGGATATTTTGCAAAGAAGCGGTCTAAGGGCGTTATTTTCGCCGGAAAGCCTTACCACATCATTCTTTTGGCGAAGAATCAGACCGGTCTGCGCAATCTTTACCATCTGATTTCTGCCTCCAACCTGGAGTATTTTAAGAAAGCGCCCAGAGTGCCCAAGTCGTTGCTGATGGAGCTGCGGGAGGGCTTGATCGTTGGTTCTGCCTGCGAAGCCGGTGAGCTGTTCCAGGCCATTACAGCAGGCAAGCGAATGGAAGATCTGAAGAATATTGCTTCGTTCTACGATTTTCTGGAGATCCAGCCCATTTCCAACAATGCCTTTATGCTGCGGCCAGAAAAACCGGGCAAGGAACCGATCGCCCGTGATGTGGAGCAGCTTCGTGATTTTAACCGCACGGTCGTGCAGCTGGGCGAGGAACTTGGCAAGCCCGTGTGTGCTACCGGCGATGTGCATTTCCTGAATCCTGAGGATGAGATATTCCGCCACATTCTGCTGTCTTCCAAGGGCTTTGACGATGCGGATAAGGACAATCCTCTGTATTTGCGCACCACTGACGATATGCTGAAGGAATTTGCATATTTGGGGCAGGAGAAGGCCTATGAGGTGGTAGTCACCAACACCAATCTTATCGCGGATATGTGCGAAACGGTGCGGCCCGTGCCTCACAATCTGTTCGCCCCCTCCATCGAAAACTCGGCTGAGGACTTAAAGTCCCTGGTGTATGGCAAGTTCCGCCGGCTTTACGGCGAGAATCCGCCGGAGCTGATGGTAAAGCGCGTGGAAACTGAGTTGCACGATATTATCACCTGCCACTACGATGTGATCTATATGTCTGCCCAAAGATTGGTGCAGAATTCTCTGGAACACGGCTATCTGGTGGGCTCCCGTGGATCGGTTGGCTCGTCGATCGTTGCATACCTTTCCGGCATTACGGAGGTCAATTCGTTCCCACCCCATTACCGCTGTCCCAATCCGGAATGCAAGCATACCGTTCTGGATGTCCCCAAGGAATTTAACTGCGGCGCTGACCTGCCGGATGCTGTTTGCCCGATGTGCGGCACGGCTATGGAAAAGGACGGATTTAACATTCCGTTTGAAACCTTCCTGGGCTTTGGCGGTGATAAGGTTCCCGATATCGACTTGAACTTCTCCGGCGAATATCAGGCAAATGCCCACGCATATTGTATCGAAATGTTCGGAAAATCCCATGTTTTCCGTGCGGGCACCATCGGTACTGTGGCAGAAAAGACGGCTTTTGGCTATGTGAAGAAGTATATGGAGGAGCACGGAAAGTCGGCCTCCTCTGTTGAAATGGGACGGTTGGCCTCTGGCTGTGTCGGCGTACGCCGTACCACCGGTCAGCATCCCGGCGGTCTGGTGGTTATTCCCCAGGAAAATGAGATTTGGGACTTCTGCCCGGTTCAGCACCCGGCAGACGCGGAGGATTCTGACCAGATCACTACCCATTTTGAATATCACTCCATGGAGGAAAATCTGCTGAAGCTGGATATGCTGGGTCACGATGATCCCACCATGATCCGTATGATGGAGGATATGACCGGTATCGACGCCAAAACCATTCCGCTGGACGATAAGGACACAATGTCTATCTTCACAAGCTCCAAGGTGCTTGGTTATGAGAACGATCCGATCCTTGGCCCCACCGGCGCTGTGGCTGTTCCGGAATTTAATACCCGATTTACCCGTGGCGTTCTTCTGGACACGATGCCGGAGAAATTTGACTTCCTGGTGCGGATCTCCGGCTATACCCACGGCACGGATGTGTGGCTGGGCAACGCCAGAGACCTGATCACATCCAAGACTGCCACTGTTGACGGCACCATCGGCTGCCGTGACGATATTATGATCTATCTGATCTCCTGCGGCCTGCCGGAAAAGCGGGCGTTTAAGATCATGGAGTCCGTTCGTAAGGGACGGGGACTGCCGCCCGGTGCGGAGGAGGAGATGATTGCCGCAGGTGTACCGGATTGGTATATCGAGTCCTGTAAGAAGATCAAGTATCTGTTCCCCAAGGCCCACGCGGTCGCGTATGTTATGATGGCGTTCCGCATTGCCTGGTTTAAAGTGAATTATCCGCTGGCATTTTATGCGGCATATTTCTACCGCCGCAGTCAAAAGGGCGGTTTTGATGCCAATTTGATGACCAAGGGTATGGATGTGGTCAAGGCGAATATCCAGGCCATCGACAACAATGAGGCCGCAACCGCAAAGGATGAAGATCTGCTGACTACCCTTGAGGTTGTCTATGAATTTTACCTGCGTGGGTTTGAATTTTTGCCCATTGACATCTATAAGAGCCACGCAACCAAGTTCCTCATTGAAGACGGAAAGATCCTGCCGCCCTTCGTGTCCATTTCCGGTTTGGGAGAAAATGCGGCATGGGATCTGATGGAAGGAAGAAAAGGAAAGCAATTCCTCTCCATTGAGGAGATCTCTGCCGCCTGCCCCAAGGTATCCAAAACCCATATTCAAATGCTGAAGGAGGCCGGTGCCTTCGGTGACCTGCCGGAGACCAGTCAGGTAAGCCTGTTTTAAGGACGCAAATGCATAAAAAGCTGCGAAGTTGTACCAAAGCGTGCAACTTCGCTTCTTTTTTATCCTCCGGTTGAGGGGACACTTGCAACTAAAGGAGGATTATGATGAAAAATGTGAAAAAGGGTCATTCCTGCCCGGTGGTATGTCTGGATGCAGGACATTGCGGAAAGGAAAACCGAAGCCCGGTTGCATCGGATTTCTACGAATCTGAGGTGAACTGGAAGCTGCATAATTTTCTGGCGGAGCGGCTGGAGGCCTACGGCATTTCGGTGCGCAAAACCAGAAAGGATCAGAAAACAGATATGGAGCTGACCGCCCGGGGAAAGCAATCAAAGGATGCTGATCTTTTCTTGTCGCTGCATGTGAATGCGGCGGAGAATGCCAATGCAAATTATATCCTGGGCATACATATGGTTGAGGATGGCTGCGGCGAAATTGACGCGCAAAGCAAGCAGGTGGCTGAGCTTTTGGCAAATGCGGTAGCCGCGATTATGGGCGCAAAGCCAGAGGTTTGGACAAAGAGATCGTCCAGCGACCGTGACGGAAATGGCTATAAGGATGATTACTACGGGGTTCTTCGTGGCGCTCACAGCGTCGGCACGCCGGGAGCGATCATCGAGCACGGCTTCTACACCAATCGGGCTCAGGCTGAATTTCTGCTGAGCGATGAGAATTTGAAGAAGCTTGCAGAAGCAGAAGCAGCTGCACTTGCTGATTGGTTTGGACTGCAGCAGAAGGAGCAGGGGAGCAGCCTGATCGGGAATCCTTACAAGCTGGAGCTTGTCAGCATCCGCAGAGGCAGCCGCGGTGCCCAGGTGGAAGCGCTGCAGGCACTTTTGATCTGCCGTGGATATTCCTGCGGGAAAAGCGGTATAGACGGCAGCCTTGGCCCGGAAACAGAGAGCAGTCTGAAGCAGTTTCAGTCTGCAATGGGCTTGGATGCAGACGGCATTGCCGGTCCTGCCACTATGAAAGCACTGCTGGGATATCGGTGATGCCATGACAGATGCGATTATTGTTGCGCTGATCAGCGGTGGATTGTCCCTTGTGGGTGTTTTTGCCAGTAATTTTGCTGCGGTGAAAAAGAGTGAACACGCCATCCGCACATCTCAGGCGGTAACAGATACAAAACTGGAGGAGCTGACCCGTGAGGTTCGGGAGCATAACCACTTCGCCCAGCGGATGCCGGTGGTGGAGGAGCAGATCAAGGTCATCAACCACCGCCTCAGCGACTTGGAAGCGTATCATAAATAGGAGGACAATATGGAATTTTTGAAGAATATTGCAAATCTGATTAAGGTAAAGACCCTGGTCACGCTGGTGGTCATCACAGTTTTTGCGGTGCTGGCGCTGCGCGGTGATATCTCGGCGGATAATGTGATGATCGTGGTATCAACGGTGATCGCCTTTTACTTCGGCACAGTTTACGAAAAGAAATAAGAAAGTCCCCCTTGAAAAAGGGGGACTTTTTGTTGCATTTCCGGCGCGTTGGTGTTAGAATATCTACGGATAATAAATTTTACATAACCGGAGGGTTCAGGTATGGATTATAAGAAGCTGCAAAACGGCAGCGATATCCGCGGCGTTGCGCTGGAGGGTATCGAAGGCCAGCATATCAATTTAACAGAGCAGGCTTGCCGGGATATCGGCAGGGGATTTGCCCTTTGGCTGGCTGCCAAGACCGGAAAGAAGGATATTCGTGTTGCCGTCGGTCGGGATTCCCGTCTGTCCGGCGAGACACTTTGCGGTTGGATCTGCGATGCTATGGTACAGCAGGGTCTGAATGTTACCGATTTCGGTATGGCCAGCACCCCGGCTATGTTTATGTCCACAGTTACCGAGGGCTATGCCTTCGACGGCTCTGTGATGATCACAGCCAGCCATCTGCCCTTTAACCGCAACGGTTTTAAGTTCTTTACCCCTGCAGGCGGTCTGGAATCTGCCAATATCAAGCAGATCCTTGCCTATGCTGAGGGCGATGAATTTACCGGTATGACCGCCGGCACGCTGACACAGGGTGCGTTTATGGATGCCTATGCCCAGATCCTGGTGGACAAGGTTCGCACCGCCACCGGCGAGCAGACGCCTCTTGACGGCTTCCGCATTGTGGTGGATGCCGGCAACGGCGCAGGTGGCTTCTATGTGGACAAGGTACTGAAGCCCCTGGGCGCAAATACCGACGGCAGCCGCTTCCTGGAGCCTGACGGCAGCTTCCCCAACCATATTCCTAACCCTGAAAATAAGGAAGCTATGGAGAGCATCACCGAAGCAGTCAAAGAAACCAATGCTGATCTCGGTATTATTTTCGACACCGATGTGGACCGGGCCGGTGCTGTTCTGTCTGACGGCAGCGAGCTGAACCGCAACCGCATTATTGCAATGCTGGCGGCGATCCTGCTGCGGGAATACCCCGGTACTACTATCGTCACTGACTCCATTACTTCTACCGGCCTTGCCAAGTTTATTGCGGAAAAGGGCGGCGTGCATCACCGCTTCAAGAGAGGCTACCGCAATGTTATCAATGAGTCTGTGCGGCTGAACAGTGCCGGCCAGGACAGCCAGCTGGCCATTGAGACCTCCGGTCACGGCGC
>JAFQRK010000031.1 GCA_017410075.1 Oscillospiraceae bacterium
GAGCGCAGCTATGATATTTTCTCCCGTCTGCTGAACGACCGCATTATTTTCCTGTCCGAAGAGGTCAATGACACCACCGCCAGCCTGATCGTTGCACAGCTGCTGTATCTGGAGAATCAGGATCCTGATAAGGACATCCAGTTTTATATCAACAGCCCCGGCGGCAGTGTAACTGCCGGTATGGCGATATATGACACGATGCAGTACATCAAGTGCGATGTCAACACCATTTGCGTCGGTATGGCTGCGTCTATGGGTGCATTCCTGCTGTCTGCCGGTACCAAGGGCAAGCGTATGGCTCTGCCTAACGCCGAAATTATGATCCATCAGCCTTCTGCCGGCACCCAGGGTCAGATCACCGATATGGCCATCCATATGAAGCGTCTGCAGACCATCAAGGACCGGATGAACCGTATTCTGGCGGAAAAGACCGGAAAAACCCTGGAGGAAGTTACTGCTGCCTGCGAGCGCGATAACTTTATGACAGCGCAAGAGGCCATGGCCTTTGGCCTGATTGACGAGATCGTTCAGCGCCACTAATTTTCATTGAAAGGCGGTTACGGACATATGGCGAACAGAGAAGACCAGTCCATCCGCTGCAGTTTCTGCGGAAAAGGGGAGGACCAGACCACCCGCTTGATTGCCGGTCCCGGTGTATATATTTGCAGCGATTGCGTGCAGGCTTGCACGGAGCTGCTGCACGACGATATGTGCGCAGAGGCGGCTGCTTCCACGCGCCTCCCGACCCCCATAGAGATCAAAAACTTTATGGATAACTACATCATCGGACAGGAAGACGCCAAGATCGCGCTGTCTGTTGCGGTGTATAATCATTACAAGCGAATTTTTATGGCAAAGGATTCCGAGGTGGAGCTGCAAAAGAGCAACATTCTGCTGATCGGACCTACGGGCAGCGGCAAGACCCTCTTTGCCCAGACCCTTGCCAAGATCCTGAATGTTCCGTTTGCCATCGCCGATGCCACCACGCTGACAGAGGCCGGCTATGTGGGCGACGATGTGGAGAATATTCTGCTTCGTTTGCTGCAGGCCGCGGATTTTGATATTGATGCGGCTGAGCACGGCATCATTTACATCGATGAGATGGATAAGATCGCCCGTAAGAGCGAGAACACTTCCATTACCCGTGATGTTTCCGGTGAAGGTGTCCAGCAGGCGCTTTTGAAGATCCTGGAGGGCACAGTTGCCAGCGTTCCGCCCCAGGGCGGCCGCAAGCATCCCCAGCAGGAAATGATCCAGATCGACACCACCAATATCCTCTTTATCTGCGGCGGCGCTTTCGATGGCCTGGATAAGATCATAGAATCCCGTCAGGATCGCTCCTCCATCGGTTTTGGATCGCAGATCCAAAGCAAGAAGGATCGGGATGTTGGCAAGCTGCTGGCGCAGGTTGAGCCGGATGATCTGCTGAAATTCGGCATCATTCCGGAATTGGTTGGCCGTATGCCGGTGATCACCTGCCTGCGCAGCCTGACCAGGGAGGACCTGATCCGTATTCTGCTGGAGCCTAAGAACGCCCTTACCAAGCAGTATCAAAAGCTTCTGGAGCTGGACAATGTGGAACTGGAGATCCAGAACGACGCGTTGGAGGCAGTGGCAGAAAAGGCACTTGCCCGGAAGATCGGTGCAAGAGGCCTTCGCAGCGTAATGGAAAGCATTATGACAAAGATCATGTTTGAGATCCCGTCGGATCTTTCTATCCGCAAGGTGGTCATCACCAAGGAATCCATCTGCGGCGGTGCGCCCAAGATCATTCGCGATGCAAAAAATCCCAGAAAACAGCTGGGAGATAACTAATAGCAGGGAACGGAAGGGGGTAGGCTTACCCCCTTCTTCATCTTCACGAAAAGGAGGAGATCCCAAATGAGTGAGAATATTATTTCCGGCGTTTTACCGGTTTTGGCTCTAAGGGGCCTGGCGGTTTTCCCGGATCAGACCGTTCATTTTGATGTGGGTCGCAGAAAATCGGTGCTGGCGCTGGAAGAAGCAATGCGCAAAGACCAGAATTTGCTGCTGATCCCACAAAAGGACATGGCTGTGGACGATCCTGCGCTTTCCGATCTGTATCCCATCGGTACGGTTGCTAAGATCAAGCAGATCCTGCGCGGTCAGGGAGAAACGATCCGTGTGCTGGTGTCCGGTATTTGCCGTGCCAGGATCCGTCAGCTGGATCAAACAGAGCCTTTTTTGTCCGGCACGGTGGTTTCTGTTCCGGAAACAACGGTGACGGATTCTTTGCGCTCCCGCGCTTTGCGCCGTGAGGCCAATGCGGTTTACGCCAACTATATTGATATGTCTGAGCAGCCTGCCCAGGCAATCCAGCTGCGGATGCTCGGCTCTGAAAGCTGTGGCTTCCTGGCGGACTCCATCGCCCAGAACGCAGGCTTTGATTTCCGGGATAAGATTACGCTCTTGACCCAATTAAACCCCGTACGGCGCCTTGAGACGGCTGTAAAGCTGCTTCATCAGGAGCTGCAGATGCTCCAGCTGGAGGATGATATTCACGAAAAGACCCGGACCAATATGGATCGGCAGCAGCGGGATTACTACCTTCGGGAGCAGCTGAAGGCAATCCACGATGAGCTGGGTGACGATGAAGCGTCTGAATTTGCTGCCTATGAGCAGAAGATCCGCAAGCTGGGACTGGAGGAAACCTATGAAGCCAAGCTTCTGCGGGATGTGGAGAAGCTGAGAAAGCAGCCCTTTGGCTCTTCGGAAGCGGCAGTGTTGCGCAATTATCTGGACACGCTGCTGGAGCTGCCCTGGAATGTGCGTACAAAAGAACGGGTGGATGTGGATGCTGCCAGAAAAATTCTAGAAAAGGATCACTATGGCCTGGGAAAGATCAAAGAGCGCATTCTGGAGACCATTGCCGTACGGCAGATGGCACCCAATATGCCACCGCAGATCCTCTGTCTGGTGGGCCCTCCCGGCGTAGGTAAAACCTCAATCGCTTATTCGGTTGCCAGAAGTCTGAACCGTAAGATCGCCAGAATTGCACTGGGCGGTGTTCACGACGAGGCGGAGATCCGCGGCCACCGCAAGACCTATGTGGGCGCAATGCCCGGCCGCATTATGGCAGCCATTTCTCAGGCAAAGAGCAGCAATCCCGTGCTGCTGCTGGACGAGGTGGATAAGCTGGGCTCTGACCATCGCGGCGATCCCAGCGCTGCATTGCTGGAAGTGCTGGATGCCGAGCAGAATAAGACCTACCGCGATCATTATCTTGAGATTCCGTTCGATCTGTCGGATGTGATGTTTATCACCACAGCCAACACTATGGACACCATTCCCAGACCCCTTCTGGACCGAATGGAGGTCATTGAGCTTGGCTCTTATACCGACGAGGAAAAGCTGATGATCACCCGAAATCATTTGATTCCCAATCAGCTGAAAAAGCACGGCTTGAAGAAAGTGCAGCTGCGCTTTACCGATGATGCCATCCGGGAGATCATTACCTGCTATACCCGGGAATCCGGTGTACGGAATCTGGAGCGGAATATCGCCAGGATCTGCCGCAAGGCAGATGTGCAGCTGCTGGACAACGAAACCCTTAAGCGCGTCACCGTTACCGGTGCAAACATCGAGGCATTCCTCGGCCAGCGGCGGTATTTACCGGATCGGCTGCCGGTCAATGATCAGGTGGGACTGGTTACCGGCCTTGCCTGGACATCCGTCGGCGGTGAAGTTCTGGAGGTAGAGGTCAATGTAATGGATGGCTCCGGAAAGCTGGAGCTGACCGGCAACTTAGGCGATGTGATGAAGGAATCTGCCCACGCGGCTATGAGCTACATCCGCGCCAACGCCAAAAAGCTTGGTATTGCTGAGGACTTTTATAAGACCAAGGACATCCATGTGCATTTCCCCGAGGGTGCTGTTCCCAAGGACGGCCCGTCCGCCGGCGTTACGGTCTGTACCGCGATCGTATCCGCATTGACCGGTGCCACTGTGCGCCGTGATGTTGCCATGACCGGCGAGATCTCCATTCGGGGCAGAGTGCTGCCTATCGGCGGTCTGAAGGAAAAGACCATGGCGGCGCTTCGCCACGGCATCCGTACAGTTATCATCCCCAGAGAAAATGAAAAAGATCTGGCGGAAATAGACCAGACCGTTCGCAAATCTCTGAATTTCATCTCTGCCCAGACAGTCGATACCGTCTTAAATGCAGCGCTCAATCGCAGCAGTAACGATATAATGCCTACGATGCTCCCCATTCCGGAGGATATCAAGGGCGCATCCCGCCGGCCGGATATTCGGCAGTGAGGTAGCTATGAACTTACAGAAAGTAGAATTTTTGATCTCTGCGGCATCAACCAAGGATTTTCCTCAAAAGAACATTCCGGAGATCGCCTTTGCAGGCAAATCCAATGTTGGTAAATCCTCTGTGATCAACCGCATTTTAAACCGCAAGAACTTCGCCCGCGTGGGTGAAAAGCCGGGAAAGACCGTCCATGTCAACTATTTTACTGTGGACAGCAAGTGCTACTTTGTGGATCTGCCCGGCTATGGCTATGCCAAGGTCTCCCAGGCGGAGAAAGAGCGCTGGGGCAGGCTGATGGAGGATTATTTTGCGGCAAATCGCATTGATCTGGGCGTAATGATCGTCGATTGCAGACACGCGCCTACCAACAACGATATTACCATGGCTGATTGGTTTATCCGCAGCGGCTGCCCCTTTGTTGTGGTGGCCAACAAGCTGGACAAGGTCAAAAAGAGTGAGCTTGCCGGCAATCTTGCCACCATCCGTCAGGATCTGGAGCTTCCGGAGGATACGGTCGTAATCCCGTTTTCTGCAGAAAAGGGCGACGGCCGTGATGCGCTGGTAAAGCGGATCCTGGAGGCAGTCGGAGAATAAAACAAACACCCCACGATCTGTCGTGGGGTGTCTTTTTATTTTGCTTCCTTGGCTTTTTTCAGAGCTTTTGCCAGCTGATCGGGGCAGGAGGTAGGCTTACCGCCGCAGGTCGTACCCTCCAGCCGGGCGATGACCTCGTCAACATCCATTCCTTCGACCAGGGATGCGATGCCCTTCAGATTGCCGTTGCAGCCGCCGATATAGGCCACATTTTTAACCCTGCCGTCTTCGATCTCAAAGTGAATTTCCCGGGAGCAGGTTCCCTTGGTAGTGTAATGATACTGCATATTTATGTTCCTTTCAAAATGTAATATCTGCAAGATCCCCATCCACAAAGGCTGCAAGGTCTTCGGGATTCAGGATCATCTGATGTCCGCGTTCACCGGCGGAAACGGCGATCTCATCGTAAAGAATGCAGGTTTCGTCGAAATGGGTGGGATATTTCCGCTTCATTCCAACGGGACTGCAGCCACCGCGGATATAACCGGTCAGATTCAAAAGCTCCTTAACGGGAACAAGGGCGATGTTTTTGTCGCCGGCGGTTTTGGCAGCCTTCTTTAAATCCAACTCACAGCATACCGGGATGCAAAAAACATGAATTCCGGTGCGCTCTCCCCGGGCGACCAGAGTCTTAAATACCTGCTCCCGTGGCATACCGATGGCGTCTGCTGCGTGAGTGCCGCTCAGATCGTTTTCATCGTATTCATAAAAGCATTCCCGATAGGGGATACCGGACTGATGGATCAGCCGAAGCGCATTTGTTTTCGTTCCCATAAAATCACCGCCGCCATTATACACCATAATGCACCGCATTTCAAGAAAAAACGGCATTTGCATTTACAAATATTTTACACGGATATTCCGGCGATTCCAGCCGCGTTTCCTTGACAATTGTTACAATCTGTTGTAAAATGTCCGTATACGGCGGGCAATTCCCGCGTTTATTTCTTCTAACCAACCATGCAGAAAGAATATTATGGAATGAATGGTATGAGGATTTGCTATGAAAAGAAACACCTTTGACGGTATGAAAAGAACCATCCGGGTCACTGAGGGACTTTTGGAAGTTCTGATTCTTTCCGTTGCATATTATTTTGTCTGGCGCTACGGCTATGAACGCAGTGACGGATTCCCTGCATACTACGGCAACGGCAAGTATGTCCTTGCCGGCGTTTACGGCATCCTGGTCATTATGCTGTTTTTGAATTTTGAGGGCTTTAAGTTTGGCTATTTGAAGACCATTGAGTCCTTCGCTTCTCAGTTGATCGCTCTGTTTATCGTCAATTTTATTACCTATCTGCAGCTTTGTCTGATCGCCAATGTGATGATCTCTCCGCTGCCGATCCTGACGCTGATGGTGATCGACGCAGCTATCGCATTGGTCTGCTCTTTCCTGTATAATCTGCTGTATCACAGGATCTATCCGCCCAAAAATATGGTTATGATCTTTGGTAACGACAATGCCATTGATCTGAAATTTAAAATGGACACCCGTTCTGACAAGTACCGCATTACCAAGCTGATCAGTACAGACGCCGGTTTTGATGCGATTTGTCAGCAAATCAGCGGATATGACGCCGTGATCATCAACGATGTGGCTGCCGGTATCCGCAATGATCTTTTGAAATATTGCTACCACAATCGGATCCGCACCTATGTTGCACCCAAAATGACGGATATTATCCTCAAGGGCGCTACGGATATCAGTTTGTTTGACACGCCGCTGCTGCTGGTTCGTGGCAAAGGCTTGACCTTCTCCCAGCGGTTCGTTAAGCGCTTTATGGACATTGTTCTGTCTTCTGTCGCTTTGCTGATCGCTTCGCCGATCATGCTGATCGTTTCTCTCGCCATCAAGATCGAGGATCGCGGTCCGATATTCTATCGGCAGAAGCGAGTCACCATCGGCGGCAATGTTTTTGAGATCCTGAAGTTTAGAAGCATGATCCCCGATGCGGAAATCGACGGAAAAGCCCAGCCTGCGGTGGATAACGACCCCAGAATCACCAAGGTAGGCAGATTCATCCGTGCGACACGAATTGATGAATTGCCCCAAATCATTAATATTCTCAAGGGCGATATGAGTATCGTCGGCCCGCGTCCGGAGCGGGTTGAGCATGTGCGCAAATACTCCAAGATCATTCCGGAATTTGATTTCCGTCTCAGCGTTAAGGGTGGTTTGACCGGCTATGCCCAGGTCTACGGAAAGTATAACACCACACCCTATGACAAGCTGCGGCTGGATCTGATGTATATTGAGAATTACTCCTTGATGCTGGACATTAAGCTGATTCTGATGACCATTCGCATTATGCTGAAAAAGGAAAGCACAGAAGGCTTTAATGAGCGTAAGGAGATCGAGCAAAAGAAGCAGGAGATCCTAGCACACATTCACGGTGAACAGGAAGAGCAAAAAGAAAAGACGCCTGTTGGCAGTAAATGATTCTAAAACCCCCGATTGGGCAGCGCACCATAGTGATAAATTGCCTAAAAAGGCGTGGATTTCCCTGATATTTCACCAAAAACCCTTGAAATCCACCCAGGATTTCCGCGGTCTTTTGCCTTATCTCAAGAAAATCTCCATCCTTTTTAGATGCGAAGCAGTTTTGAAGTGGTAACTTTTTGATTAACAAATAAGAAA
>JAFQRK010000032.1 GCA_017410075.1 Oscillospiraceae bacterium
TACAGCCGATAGCCGGCATCCGTTACCTCGGTGGGTTTCAGCAGGCCGATCTGATCGTAATGGTGCAGCGTCCGCACACTGACACCGGTGCGCTTGCTCACTTGTGCAACCGTCATCATGCGCATCCCTCCTCTTAGCAATATCATATACTATGACGTTACGTTAGAGTCAAGAGGTTTTTGCAGATTGATTACAATTTTCTTTTGGCGCTTGGCTTTTTCGGCGTACCTGTGTGCGCCGCCCCAGGAGTGGGTGATGTAGGTGACGACAAAATTTGATTGCCAGAGCATCCAGTTATTGCGCCAGGAGATGGCATAGTGTGGGTGGACGGACTCAATTCCCTCCGGGAGCATAGTGTCAGAGTAATCATCGTATTCAGTCTTCTTGCCGTGCATATAGGCCAGCACAACTGCATAGTTGATCTGCGGGTATTCTTGCTTTAATTTCTTTAGTTCGCTATGCACATAAGCATCAAATAGCCCCTGGTGTCCCACATAGAACATATCCACGTCGTGATTGGTTATCAGATCTACAAGAGCCTCTCTTAACCTCGGCCTTATCCTCTCCGGGCAATCCCGATGGCCGAAAAATGTACATGAACGCATAGTTTCACCCCTTTTGGGTTATTTTAACTCAAAAGGGGTAATCTTTTCAAGTGCATAACGGTATCATTTTACTTAGAAAGAGGTGATACCTATGACCGTAGGCGAAGCTGTCCGGCAAAGAATCATTCAACTGTGCCAAGAACGAGATATCTCCATTAATAAGCTGAGTAGCATTAGCGGTGTTACACAATCCACCGTCAACAACATCGTTAGCGGCAGAAACAACAGCGCCACTGTGTCTACCATCAAAAAGCTGTGTGATGGTTTGGGTATTACCATCGATGAGTTTTTTCACTCAAATTTATTTGCAGGTTTAGAGCAAGAAATCAAATAATTACAAGGATCGCCCTCTGATGCCCCTATTTTGCATTCTGGGTTGCCTATTTGATAATCTTAGTCAGGAGAAAAAGATATGCCAATAGAAATATACTCTTTTTTCTCTGGGGTTGGGTTTCTTGATCTTGGATTTGAGAACGCAGGTTTCGATATTGTCTTCGTTAACGAACATGAGGAGCGGTTTTTAAACTCTTATCAATATGCAAGGAGAAACAATCAACATTTTCCTCGTTATGGTTATAGCCACGAAGATATTCGAGTGTTCTTGTCCGACGATAGATGGAACGAAGCTTTCCCAGAGTATAATATCGACGGCGACAATGTGATAGGGTTCATTGGTGGCCCTCCCTGTCCTGATTTTTCAGCAGCAGGAAAAAATAAGGGGGCTACTGGAGAAAACGGCCAACTAACTGGCGTATATGTTGATCTTATTATTAAGCGGCAACCAGATTTCTTCGTTCTAGAGAACGTCAAAGGACTATATCGGACAAAAAAACACAAAATATTCTACGAGAAGATCAAACAAAAGCTATATCGAGCCGGGTATTCCTTATTTGATTCTGTTGAAAACTCACTTGAATATGGAGTGCCACAATATAGGGATCGACTCTTTTTAATAGGATTCAAGCGCCGTCGTTTTGGCACAAGACTACAATACCGATTTGGCCGTAACAAAATATATAATCTCCAGAATGTTCTAAACATCAACTGGCCAACAACAAACCCATTTATTGAAAATGGCGTTCTTGCGATGCCTGATGGTATTATTCCTGAACTTACCGTGGAACACTGGTTTTTGCAAAATCAGGTAGCTACTCATCCCAATGCACAGGATGTTTTTGGTATTCGAAGTGAAGAACGCTTTCAAAATATTCCGGAAGGTAACTCTGGTGGAAAATCTTTTAAGCGCCTACATCGTTGGCGCTACTCCCCGACTGCTGCATACGGCAACAATGAAGTGCATCTTCACCCTTATCTCCCGCGTAGAATAAGTGTCGCCGAAGCACTTGCAATACAATCTCTGCCGGCATTTTTCGAATTGCCTGCGGATCTTCCTTTATCTGCGAAATTCAAAATGGTTGGCAACGGCGTTCCCTATCTTCTAGCACGGGGTATTGCAGACGATTTATATGAGTGGATTACCGCTTTTATAGAGAGAATAGGAGAATGATATGCCTGCTCAGGAAAGTTTAAAGACAGATTTGCTAACACTCGACCCGAAAGAGTTTTACATGAAGCACATTGTAAAATCACACAATTGGTATTTTTCCAATTATCTGCAAATCCCAGCTGATGAGTTAGTAGACAGAATGGATTTCTTCAAAGAAATTGTTTCCTCGAATCTAGATATAAACTTCCATAGCCTACAAATTGTAGGCAGTGCTAAAACTGGATATAGTCTATCGCCTAAAAAAGTTTTACACCCATTTCATGATGAAATCCCGGGGACTCCTGCTTCTGATATTGATATTGCGATTGTTTCGCAAAAATTATATGAAAAGTACTGGAATTTACTAAGGCATGTGAAAGGCATCCAGTACAAGCGTTATTATAACAACTTGACTGCTTCTATTTTTCGAGGGTATATTAACGACAAGGATTTAGCAGAAATCAAAGGCATATCTCGTGAATGGGATGACCTGGTGAGACCTATAAATGTTGAATTGCAGGATCAGCTGGGCTTTGTTCATCCAATTACATATAGAGTGTATCGCAGTTGGGATGATTTGGAAGACTACCAACTAGGCGGTATTGCTAAAGCACGAAAAGCATTGGAGGAGTGCAAAGATGTTTAATTTTACGGACACCAGAAAGACTATAAATGAAATTTCAACAATGTTTTCCGATGGGAGTCTTGTTGTTGATAACACATATCAAAGAAGATCTGTATGGAGTGAGAAAGATAAGATTCGCTTGGTTGAAACAATTCTACTGAAACTGATCATTCCTGTTCTCTTCTTTTGGAAAGCAGAAACAGACCCAGAGACCGGTATATCAACCACCCACATTGTTGACGGCCAGCAGCGAATCAAAGCAATTTATTCTTTTATCGAAAATGAGTTTAAGCTTAAACCGCAATATTTGCTTGATAAGACTGCTCGTGAAAAGTATGGTAATAAGTACTTTCGAGACCTTGACCAAGAAGACAAGAAAGCATTTTGGAATTATCAGCTTATGGTAATCGATATCGACCCTCAAGCCACCCGTGAGGACATCATTACGATGTTCAACAGACTTAATCTTACCGACTACAGCCTCAATGATCAAGAAAAGCGGAACAGCGTTTCTGGAGAGTTTGCATCTCTTGCTAGAGAATTGTCTGAAATTCCAATTTGGGAAGAACGGCACCTATTCACAATACCTGATGTGCGCCGCATGAAGGATGTTGAATTTTGCGCTTCCTTGGTGCTTCTATATAGAAAGGGGATAATCGACCAAACTGATCAATCTGCACTTAACAACGCATATGAGGAATTACAATCAGGATACTCTGATGCAGAAACTGATAAGCAAGCTGTAATTGATGCGATTAACACGGTTTCCCTGTTCTTTGTTTCAGATGAAGTAACTAAATTTTTAAAGAAGAAGACACAACTCTATACGCTGTTCTCTGTTGTATTCTATATGCAAAGAAACTCTATTTCTGTAATTGACGAACACACGAAAAACCTGTGTAATTTTGTAAGGCTATACTCTGTGTTTAGTAATGATATCGATTTGGTTGACACGGCAACCGATCCGGAGAAGACGTTATTTGATTGGCTAAAAAAGTACAAGTTAGCTTCTTCTGAAGGCCTAAACAAGCATACCAATCGTATGATTCGTTTCAATGTCCTGAAAGATTTTCTATTTAATATAGATCAGTCATTAATTGATGCAGAGGGAACTTTATACAACAAACTGCTTGCATCAGAATCGGCAATAAATGAGGATCCAGAGGAATAAACAAAATCCCTAGATTAGCGTGTCATAGGCACAAGCTAATCTAGGGTTCTTCTTTCTATTATAAACTTTACTGTTTATCGGCTTGCGCGTAACCGGATTGAGATCGCCCCAGGTTTTACGCTTACCATTATCGATTTTCTTTTTTTCCTTCTTAGAGAGTTTTTCATATGCAATATATTTCTTCATGTGGTTACTCCATAAAAATGCTTTATTACAATTTGAGCTGCGATGAATTACCTATAGTCTAATCAAGCCTCCGGCTAAGCCGGAGGCTTTGAAATAGAGAATCCGTTAAAACGTTTTATTTGTCGCTATTGTTTCTTTCCTTGTAGTATTGAATAATGTTCACCATTGGCAAAAGAATCTTACCCTCAGCATATGTTAAGCTTGAGATTGCTTCAATCTTTGCACGTGCAATTGAATACAATGCCGCTCCGCCGTTGATATTAAGCAAGCCCATAAAATCTTCATCAGATATTTCAGCTGGTGAAGAAAACGCGCCCTCGATCACCAAATCAAAAGTATCCGGATCCAGCTCTTGGTTTTCCTGTAATACTGCCACATTAATATGCATTAGTAGCTTTCCCATTTTGCAATCATCATTAAGAATAGGTTTGCTGCACTTAATATCTAGGCTAAATTCTCTCTTGTTCTCATTGGTAATCTTAAACATCTTCGATTTAACTTCTAAACTATGTACGGAAGACGCAATAATATCAAGATTTGCTGTAATTTCATTTAATTTCATTATGCTGCATCCTCACTTCCTGCGTTATTCATACTAGGTTTCCAGTCGACCCAATCTTTTATATCAATACTAGGTTTCTTAGGCATAACAAAGGCAATATTTTGGACCATTAATTCGCGATCGACAATACATGGGTCAAACGAAAGGTTCAATTTCTCGCAGATTCCAATAAGTGTTGTAATTGAAAAGTTGTAGGTCCCACTCTCCCAGCGAGAAATCATCCCCTGCGTAACTCCCATAAATTTTGCAAAGGCTTTTTGATCGAGTCCCATTTTAGTTCTCTTGGTGTAAATTTTGGCGGAAATAACTGCTAGGGTTTTTTCAATTTTCAGTTGTTCCTCCGAAATTCCGTTGGTCAACCAGGATGTGGTTTCAACGTTTTGGCGTTTCATAACACTCCTCCAAAGATTCTATATATATTTTATTCTATTATTGATTTTAACCTGTTTTCAGCGATCTTAATCGCAGAGCGATAATCACTTCCCGTTTTTTTGCTAGTCTCTTTAAAAGTATGCAGTAAATATACCTCTCCGTTATCCACATACGCATAAATCACTCTGGGATTTTTGGGTGACTTAGGGTATCTAATTGCATACATCTTAGGGTCGCTGTTTTCAAGCGGTTCGAAGTCCCGATCTGATAAGGCGACATATCCAGAATCATCCAGTACATACAGCTTTCGACGAAGCCAATTATGGTATCGTCCATCAGTCTTCTTTTCACTTACGACTTTTTCAAACTCTTCAGCGAAGCCCTCGACTGCATATATTCTGTTGAACCCATTAAGTTTAAGAACCTGCAATGTCAAGCTACACATCCTTTTCGTGAGATGCCTTAATTATATTACTTATAAGTAATATAGTCAAGCCCTAATGCGAAAATTTTCTACAAAATAGCACAGAATGTGTTAACTTTCCACATTGTATTGATTTTTAAGTACAACATATCGGACTGAATAAGCCGTGTATGCTACATCAGTATCTGCACAAGCAACCACAAAAAACGCTAAAGAATCCCCGCTATATTATACAATAATAACACCGCAAAACCTGTCTCTTTTAGTCTACAACTGCAAGGATGGTAAAAAGAAACACAATGGTGTGCCCATGACTACAATTCATAATATTGTCTTCTTTAAGCATTGTCGCCTATAAAAACAGGGCCGTCCGGGGTAACCGGGCGGCCCTTTGCGTTGGGTTAGGTGTTCAATTCTTGGGAGAGGCGGTGGGAGAGTTTGAGGGCGGCGATGAAGCCGGATTGTTGGTGCAGGCGGCAGAGGTTACAGGTCAGGTCGATGATGGCATCCTTCTCCTTGAGGGATTTATCGGACAGGGCGTTATAGAGATCATCGAAAGCCTGTTTGATCTCGTCGGTATCGTCGGTGCAGACGTGCTCGTAATAGGTATTGTACAGGAGCTCCAGGACTGTGTCGGCATCGGAGCAGAGTTTCTTCATATCCATAGCTCAGTCCTCCTTGTAGTCGGCGGGGAGGTAGAGACGGGTGTGGGCGTAGAGTTTTTGGAGCTCGATTTGGGCTTCGAAGCGGTCCTGGGCTTCCATCACCACGTCTACAAGTTCATAGTGGTCATCGTGCCACTCTTTGATGCCACGGAGGTAGCGGGAGCGGCGTTTGTCGTCGATGATGAAAGGCATCACATCGTGGCGCAGGCATTCTTTGAACAGAATGAGTCTGCCAACACGACCGTTGCCGTCCTCAAAGGGAAAGATCTCCTCGAACCGGACGTGGAAGTCCAAAATGTGGTTGCGCTCGACCTCGGTCTGCTTTTCGTAGGTTGCGATCAGTTCTGCCAGACTGGAATGGATCTTATCCGGGTGCAGGAGTTGGCGGTCCCGGGGACGGGATGTAACTGTCCGGTACTCACCAGGACGCACCTGCTCCCGATACTCGTCCACGGTGCCGGTCATCAGCAGGTGGTGGAGCTTGCGGATGAACTTTTGGGACAGTGGCTCCATCACGTGGTCCAGGATGTAATCCACGCAATGAATATGGTTCAGCACCTCGATCACATCGGAGACTTTGAAGGGCTCGAAGGCCTCACGAATCTTACCCTTTTTGAAGATGGTTTCCACCTGCTGACGGGTTAAACGGACGCTCGCCATCCGGGAAGAAGAATAAGTTAGGTCAATTATGGTAAAATCGTACAAACCGTGAAAATTACGCTTTTTCTTCTGATTTTGCAGCTTTTTGGCTAGTTCTGGCAACTCCACCTCCGATGTATGCTCCAAATCTGTCCGTGAGACACGGATTGCATCTTCTGGAATCCTCCAAACGCCGTCTTTCCACACTGCTCCGGGAATTCTGTCCTGTCGGCACAATCTTCTGACTAACATTGCAGAAACTCCCCATTTTTCGGCTATTTCTTTTACTGATACATACATAATTGTTTCGTCCTTTCTTTGTTGGTATCGGTACAATAAGGGCGATACACCCCCGATACGCGATACACTTTCATCTTGAATAAATCTTGAATTACGACGAAACACTGTATACCAACTGACACATAATGTATTTTTATTCGTGATTTTGGTGCTATTTAGTCCACTTTATCCATATGTATTCATTCTGTCCACCTCCTGAGGCCATGGCATAAAAGATGCTTGCGGGTTGTTTTTGACACCAAAACTGCCACCATTTATAAACAAAAGGGTTCTATTCCTTTATTGCAGATTTGCTTTTTAAAAATTCATTTGTTTTACAGCGGTAAAACGCCATCCGTGGGCGTTACAATTTTTGTTGTAAATATCCCTCATGCATGATACAATGTCGCTAAAGCCATATATTTTCATCAGGAGAATCATTATGAAAGAGAAAATTGCATCCAAATCCGGTAGTTACACTGCGCCCTCCCCTTCTCTGCGCAAACGCCTTTCCTGCCTTTTGCTCGCCCTGATTGCAGCTGTCTCGACTTGTCTGGCGGCTTGCGGCAGTCAAGATGTTGTACCTTCCCCCGATACAGCAGCTGTCAATCCTGTCGTAACGGTAGATGATGGCGTTGCGCTGCCCCAATTTGATACAGAAATATTGCTGTGCAGTCCAGAGGCAAAGCAGGTTTATGACCGCGAAATCAGCATCTCGGATGCGGTTATGTCCGGCGATCCCTATCGCCCCTTTGTATTTGAATATCTGCTGGAAAACACCTCCGGCACTCTGCTGATAAGCCAGGACAGCTCCTTGTCCAACGCCCGGGAATTCTACCTGGACAAGGAAAAAACCTCTGTCAGCATCGACAATCTTCAAACCGGAACTACTTACTATTATCAGGTAACCGTTGCGGGCAAGGCATATTCCGGTTCCTTCTGTACCGCTCCGTCCAACCGGTTCGTTTCCGTTCCCGGCGTGGAGAACCTTCGCGATATTGGCGGTTATCAAACGCTGGACGGAAAGACGGTGAAGCAAGGTCTGCTGATCAGAGGCTGTGAATTGGACGGAATCAAGAATGAGGATTATGTGGTCTCTGACCAGGATATCGCCATTATGCAGGCAACCTTCGGCTTCGTTTATGATTTGGATCTGCGTTCTCCTGAAATCGTCGAGGGCGATTATCAGTCTGTGCTTGGCTCTCAGGTTGGCCACAAATTCTACGATGCTCCCACCTACGCCCAGATCTTCCGCCAGGATTATCTGGACTCTATGCGGGCGATCTTTGCGGATCTTGCGAATCCCGACAACTATCCTATGTATCTGCACTGCACCTGGGGCAGAGATCGCACCGGAACGATCGTTTTGTTGCTGCACGGTCTTCTGAATGTTTCTAAGGAGGATGCATTGCAGGAATATTGGTTGACCGGCTATGTAACACCGTCCGTTGCCGAAAACGATAAAATGGACGCCCTTTTCCTGCTGCTGAATCCCTATGAAGGCGACACCTTCCAGGAAAAGGTCATCAATTACTTAACCACCACCGTTGGCGTCACCCCGGAGGAAATCGCTTCCATCCAATCCATCTTCCTGACATAATCAAAACAGCCCCTTTGTGATACGGCAAAGGGGCTGTTTTTTCCTTCCATCCCTTCCATTTACGGGCAAAATCCCCAAATAAAGGACCGCATTTTCTGCTATTGTTTCGTATTGTATTTTTCATCGCATTATGATAAATTATTTGTGAAAAATCCGGTCATACGATGATGACGAAAGGATGGTCTTTTGTGAGTCATACAAAGAATTTCGGTTTCCGTCACAAGGCGGGAATTATTATGCCCGTCAGCAGTTTGCCATCTAAGTATGGCATCGGCTCTCTGGGCAAGAGCGCCTATGCTTTCATTGATTTTCTAGACGCCACCGGGCAGACCTGCTGGCAGGTGCTGCCCTTAAATCCCACCTCCTACGGCGACAGTCCCTACCAATCTCCTGCCTCCCAGGCCGGCAATCCCTATTTTATTGATTTGGATATTCTGGCGCAAAAGGGGCTTCTGACTAAGACAGAGCTGGGCACACAAAAAAACAGCGCCAAGCGCATTGATTATGGTTGGCTCTTTAACACCCGCTATGCCATTCTGCGCGCAGCTTACGCCCGTTTTTCCGCGAACAAGGAATATCGGGCATTTATCCGGAAAAATGCCGTCTGGCTGGAAGACTACGCGCTGTTTATGGCGCTGAAAGTCCACTACGGCTTTTGCCAATGGACCGACTGGCTGCCCCAGCATCGGGACTACCGTCAGGCGCGGCTCTGCGCCAGCGAATTTGAAAAGGAAATGGATTTCTGGCGCTGGTGCCAGTTTGAATTTTTCGCTCAATGGCACGCTCTCGCCGATTATGCCCATAAAAAAGGCATCAAGATCATCGGCGATATGCCCATCTATGTTGCCCACGACAGCGTAGATGTCTGGGCTGCGCCGGAGCAGTTTTTGCTGGACGGGCAGTTTTTGCCCACTGTTGTTGCCGGCTGTCCGCCTGACGGCTTCTCCCCCGACGGTCAGCTTTGGGGCAATCCCATCTACAACTGGCATCTGATGGAGCAGCAGAACTTCTCCTGGTGGATGGCACGGGTCAGCGGTGCATTCCGGCTGTACGATATTCTGCGGATCGACCATTTCCGCGGCTTTGCCGGTTTCTATAATGTACCCTACGGCGAGACTACCGCCCGAAACGGCAAATGGGACCCCGCTCCCGGTATTGCGCTTTTCCGCACGCTGAAAAAGACCTATCCCAAAGCGAAAATCATCGCCGAGGATCTGGGCTTCATCACCGACGATGTCCGCGAATTGCTGGAGGACACCGGTTTTCCCGGTATGAAGATGCTGCACTTTGCATTCTACGACGAGGACAGCGAGAATCTTCCCCGGATGTATACCACCAAAAACTGCGTGGTATACTCCGCATCCCACGATTCCGACTGCACCTACACCTGGCAGAAGGATCTGCGGGGCGATGCCCGGAAGCGGTTTAACCGGGAGTGTCCCAGAGATCTCTCTCGGCACCGCACCTACGATCTGATCGAATTTGCTCTGCGCAGCTGCGCAAACTTGGCAATGGTGCCGCTGCAGGATTATCTGAATCTATCCAACGAAGAAGGCCGTATGAATATCCCTGCCACCGCCGAGGGTAACTGGTCCTGGCGGGTCAGCCCCCGTTACGACACCCCTGCCCTGCGTGAAAAGATACTTTCCCTTGCAGTCAAAACCAAACGGACTAAATAAAAGGAGTGGATTTGTGTGAAAAGATTTCAAAAACTGATTTGTTTGCTTTTGCTGGTGACGCTGCTGGCAGGCTGTGCGCCTGCTGCAACACCGCCCACCGAAGCGCCCACGGAGCCGGCACCCACGGAATATACCGAGCCGTTGCAGGATGGCTACAACCAGGTCACCTTCTACTGGACCTACTCCGGCACCTACGAAAACTGCGATATGTGGATCTGGTGGGGCGATGTGGCCGGTAAGGGCTATCTGTTCCACGAATGTGAATATGGCGCAAAGGTCGTAGTCAATGTGCCGGAAGGCATTGATGAAGTGGGCTTTATCGTCCGCAAAGACTGCTCCGATCCCGGCGGAAGCTCCTGGGGTAACGCCACCAAAGACTATGAGCAGGACCGGTTTGCTGTCATTGAAGGCAAGCAGACCACCATTTACCTGAAGCCCGGTGATCCGGCGCAGTAC
This sequence comes from Oscillospiraceae bacterium, assembly GCA_017410075.1. GTDB lineage: Bacteria > Bacillota > Clostridia > Oscillospirales > Oscillospiraceae > Faecousia. Next base: position 10,750 of record JAFQRK010000032.1, read on the forward strand.
ATCAGCAACGACGGAGGAAAAAACTTAGATATGGCAAAGAAATTCACCCTGGCAGGTATGATCGACGAAAACATCATCGAATACCATCTCACCCCCAAGGTCAAAATCACCGACCTGAATCAGATCAAAGTATACTGCGGCGACCGCCAGGTTGCTGTCAAGAGTCTGTCCACCCTGGGAAAAGAGGCAACCAGCGGTAAAATCGAGCTGGAGGAATCCCTGGATCTGAGCGGCAATTACCGCATTGAAATTGACGGCTACGGCGAAAAGGAAGTAATGCCCACCGATATTTTCGATTCCCAGTATTTTGCCGACAATTTCCACTATGACGGCGATGATCTGGGCGCTGTGATCCACGGCGATCAGACCACCTTTAAGGTATGGGCACCTACCGCTTCCAAAGTGGTGCTGAATCTGTTTGAAGCCGGTGACGGCGTCGATGCCTACAAGAGCGTTGAAATGGTCAAGGGCGACAAGGGCGTCTGGGCTTATACCGAGGATTGCGGCCACGGCACCTACTACACCTACACCGTAACCACCTCCGCAGGCACCCAGGAGGCTGTTGATCCCTACGCAAGGGCGGCCGGTGTCAACGGCAACCGGGGTATGGTGGTAGACCTTTCTCTGACCGATCCGGAGGGCTGGGAAGATCACAGCTTCTCCTCCCCCATTTCTTCCTATTCCGAAGCGGTGATCTGGGAAGTCCATGTCCGGGATTTCTCCAATAAGATCGCTGATTCTCAGTACAAAGGCAAGTATCTTGCCTTTACCGAGACCGGTCTTGTCAACGAATACGGCAAAGCTGTAGGCGTGGATTATCTGAAAGAACTGGGCATCACCCATGTGCATCTGCTGCCGGTGTATGACTTTGCCACCATCGACGAGAGCAGCACAGATCCCGAGTTCAACTGGGGCTACGATCCCAAGAATTACAATGTGCCGGAAGGCAGCTATTCCACCGATCCTTACAACGGTGAGGTCCGTATCAAAGAGTATAAGCAGATGGTAATGGCGCTGCACGAAGCCGGCATCAGCGTGATTATGGATATGGTGTACAACCATACCTATGACGGCAACAGCAGCTTCAACAAGATCGTTCCCTACTACTATTACCGCTACACCAGCACCGGTGCCAATTCCTCTGCCAGCGGCTGCGGCAACGACACCGCCTCCGAGCGCTACATGTTCGGCAAGTTTATGGTAGATTCCACTTCCTACTGGGCAGAAGAATACAAGCTGGACGGTATGCGTTTTGACCTGATGGGTCTGCACGATCTGCAGACTATGCAGGAGGTGGAAACCGCAGTCCACGCCATCAATCCCAAGGCCATTCTCTACGGCGAAGGCTGGACCATGGGTGCCACCATCGACGGCAGTGCACAGGCAAACCAGTCCAATATCAGCCAAATCACTCCCAGCGGTGACGCCATCGGCGCGGTTGCCGTCTTTAACGACGCCATCCGTGACGGCCTGAAGGGCAGCGTATTTGAAAAGACCGGCAAGGGCTATATCAACGGCGCCAGTGCCGCTACCAAGAATAAGATCATCTTCGGCATCAAGGGCGGCGAAGGCATCGGTCAGGGCTGGTCTGTCACAGACAGTATGGTCATCAACTATATGAGCGCCCACGACAACAACACCCTCTGGGATAAGCTTCTGCTTTCCAACCCGGAGCAGACCGATGAGCAGCGCAACGCTATGAACAAGCTGGGTGCAGCTATCTTGATGATCTCCAAGGGTACGCCCTTCTGGCAGGCAGGCGAAGAAATGCTGCGCACCAAGGACGGCGATGAAAACAGCTACAAGTCAAGCGACGCCATCAACAATATTGACTGGTCTGTACTGCAAGACGGAACGATGCAATACGAGACCATGCTCTACTACAAGGGTCTGATCGAAATGCGCAAGGCATATTCTATCTTCACCGCACCCGAGGCGCAGGTGCTGAGCGCCGAAGAAACCAGCAGCGGTATGCTTGTCATCACCTTCGACGACGGCAACGGCGGTCAGGCTCTGGTGATCCTGAATCCCCACAACACCGGCCTGCCCTACACCCTGGAGGGTCAGTGGCATCTGGTGGCGGATGCCGAGAATGCAGGCAGCACCGTTCTGGCAACAGATTCCGGCTCTGTTACGATTGCCGGCATCAGCGCCCGCATCTATGTAAACGACGCTTTGGTAAACTGATCTTATAAACATATGCGGCCGGTGAATTCACCGGCCGCAGATCGGAGAATGCTATGAAAAAACATATGCTCTCTTTCCTTTTGGCAGCAGCTTTGCTGCTGAGCGCCTGCACACCTGCCGCTGATCCGGCAGCCCCTTCCAAAAAGCCTGAGGTCAATGTGGCCTCTGAAAGTCTTTATGTGCAAAAGGTGGACAATCTGGCCGAGGATTTCATAATGGGTATGGACGCATCCTGCGTGCCGGCGCTGGAAAACAGCGGTGTTCAGTATTACGACCACGCAGGCACGGAAAAGGATGTTTATCAAATCCTCAGCGAAAACGGCATCAACTACATCCGTGTGCGCATCTGGAACGATCCATATAACGCCTCCGGCAACGGTTACGGCGGCGGCAACTGTGACATTGACAACGCCATCGCCATCGGTAAACGGGCAACGGAGTTTGGTATGAAGCTGCTGGTGAATTTCCACTATTCCGACTTTTGGGCGGATCCGGGAAAGCAGATGGCCCCCAAGGCGTGGAAAAATATGAATATTGACCAGAAAAGCGAGGCGCTGTATGCCTACACCAAAGACTGTCTGCAAAAGCTTACCGATGCCGGTGTGGATATCGGTATGGTGCAGATCGGCAATGAGACCAATGGTGCATTATGCGGTGAACAGAGCAGCGCTCTGGGCGGCTGGAAGCGAATCACCCAGCTGATGAATTCCGGTGCCAAGGCGGTACGGGAGGTTTGTCCCGATGCGCTGGTGGCGATCCATTTTGCCAACCCGGAAAAAGCGGACAGCTATGAAAGCTACGGCAAAAATCTCTCCTATTATCAAGTGGATTACGATGTATTTGCATCGTCCTACTACCCCTATTGGCACGGCACGCTGGAGAATCTCTCCTCTGTGCTTTCCAAAATCGCCACCACCTACGGCAAAAAGGTGATGATCGCGGAAACTTCCTATGCCTACACCACCGCGGATACGGATTTTAGCGGAAATACCATCGGTGAAGGCGGCGGCATCGTGAAAAGCTATCCCTTCACTGTGCAGGGGCAGGCAAATCATATCCGGGATATGATCGACACCGTTGCCAACAAAATGACCAACGGAATCGGCGTATTCTATTGGGAGGGCACCTGGATCAGCGTTGGCACAGAAAGCTACGAAGCAAACAAAGCTTTGTGGGAACAGCAAGGATCCGGCTGGGCTTCCTCCTATGCTGCCCAGTATGATCCCGATGACGCCGGCAAATGGTACGGCGGCTGTGCTGTGGACAACCAGGCGCTGTTTGACGAAAACGGAAAGGCGCTGGAATCTTTAAAGGTCTTTGCGTTGGTGCGCGAGGGCAACACCGTAGAAAATGCCGCTGATGCCATTGAGGACACCAATCTGACCTTTGACCTGGGCAGTCCCATTCGATTGCCCGAAACGGTCAATGCCATTATGAAAAGCGGCGAAAAGCAGTCCGTTCCCGTCACCTGGCACGATGCCGACATCGAAGCTATGGAATCCGGCGGCGTTGCCAAATATACTGTATCCGGTACCGCCGGCGGAATGGACGCCACCTGCTATATCAGCGTCCAGCACACCAATTATCTGGCAAACTGGAGCTTTGAAGAGGGCGAAACCGGCTGGACTGCCACTGCGCTGAAAACCTTTGACCAGCTAAATGTTGAGGACAAGGTCTCTGACTCCCTCACCGGCACCAAGCATTATCATTTCTGGGGTGCAGCTGCCGACTGTGTGGAATTCACACTGGAACAGCAGGTCACCGACCTCCCCACCGGAACCTATAACTACTCCATTTCCGTTATGGGCGGCGACGGCGGCGAAACCGAGATCTATGCTTATGTAAAGATCAACGGGGAGATCCTTATGACCGCACCCACCCAGATCACGGTATATGACGAATGGCACACCGCCACCGTAGCCAATATCCCCTACACGCAGGGCGATGATATTTGCGTCGGTCTTTATGTCAAGTGTGCCGGCCCCAATGCCTGGGGCAAAATTGACGACGCTGCGCTCAACGCCGTCGTGGAAAACATCACCTAATGGGAGTGCCCGCAATGAAAAGAATTATTACAATACTGCTATTACTGTCTGTCGCGCTGGGTGTCGCCGGCTGCGGCAACGCCCCCAAGGAGGAAGAATTGCCCACTATGGCAGATCCTATCAACGATAATTACCGCACCTTTTATCAAGTGTTCGTCGGGTCGTTTTCCGATTCCAACGATGACGGCATCGGCGACCTGCGAGGTGTGATCAACCGCTTTGACTATCTCAACGACGGCAATATGCTGTCCCAAACCAGTTTGGGCGTGCAGGGCATTTGGCTCTCCCCCATTTTCAAGTCCCCTTCTTACCATAAGTACGATGCGTCGGACTATTACCAAATCGACTGGCGCTTTGGCACCGAGGAGGATCTGAAAGAGCTGATCGCGCTGTGCAAGCAGCGCAATGTGAAGCTGATCCTGGACCTTGCCATCAACCACACCTCCAATCAGCATCCCTGGTTTTTGCAGTTTAAGGAAGCCAGAAGCACCGGCGATACCGAAAATCCCTACTATGACTTCTATTCCTGCGTAACCACCGCCGAAAAGCAAAACGGCATCAGCTATCAAAAGATCGCCGGTGTAGACTGCTGGTATGAATGCAATTTCTCCGGCGGGATGCCCGAACTGAACTTTGACAATCCCACCGTCCGGGAGGAAACGCTGAAGATCGCGAAATATTATCTGGATCTGGGCGTGGACGGCTTCCGCTTTGATGCGGTCAAGTACATTTACTATGGCGATACCGCCTCGAGTGTGGAATTCTGGCAGTGGTATATGCAGCAGCTTCGTGCCATCAAGCCGGATATCTACTGCGTCGGCGAATGCTGGTCCGGCGACAACGAAATTCTGGAATACTACACCGCAATGAACTGCTTTAATTTCGCCACCTCCCAGGCTGAGGGCGTTATGGCTTCAGCCGCAAAGGGTATGTCCATCAGCAAATATACCAACTATATCACCAATTTGCAGAATAAGATCCGGGATAAAAATCCCGACAGTATGCTGATGCCCTTCCTTTCCAACCATGATATGGACCGGATCGCCGGTGCATTTATAACGGAAAACAATATGAAGATGGCGGCAAATCTGTATCTGCTCAGTCCCGGCTCACCGGTGATCTATTACGGCGAGGAGATCGGTATGCGCGGCTCCCGGGGCGGCGAAAACACCGATGCCAACCGCAGATTGGCAATGCTTTGGGGTGACGGTGACACCATCACCAACCCCGTAGGCAGCACCTACCCGGAGAAGAATCAGATCACTACCACCGTGGCAGACCAGCTGAGCGATGAAAACAGCCTGCTGCGCTACTACTGCAAGCTGCTGACCATCCGCCACAAATATCCTGCCATTGCCCGGGGTCAGTACACCGCCATAAACGACAGCAAGAATTTCGGTGGTTTCCGCATTGAATATGAGGGCGAAACCTACGGTCTGCTGCACAACACCTCCGACGAGGAGCTCAGCTGCGACTTAAGCTCCCTCTCCGGCGGTAACTTTACGCAGATTCTGGATTATGTAGGTGTCGGCAGCGCCAGACTGGAGGGTTCTACCCTTATTCTGGGTCCGCAAACCAGCGTGATCGTGAAATAATTGGGAGAAACATATGGAAAACCGTTTTGTAGTTAATATTATCCACCGTCCGGAGCTTTCTCCGGAGTATGCGGAAAAGGCTCTGGGCAGCGACAAGGGCGTCCGGGAAGAATCCCTGGATATTTTCCGCTTTCAGCAGGACTGCGCCCACAAATACGGACTGAAAACCACCATTCAGATCACCTACGCCTCTTTGTTTTCCGATACGGTCATAAACCGCGCCAAGGAAGAACACGAAAAATTCGGCGATGAGATCGGTCTGTCCCTACTGGGTCTTCCCTGCCCTCAATTTAAGGAAAAATACAAAACAGAGGATTTCTGCATCTGGATGTTCGATGACAAGACCAAGGAAGCCATCATTGATGATGTGTTCTCTATGTTCTACGAGAAATTCGGCTTCTATCCTGAATCCACCAGCAGCTATTTTCTGGACGCATACACCATAAACTATATCAAGAAGCAGTATCCTAGCGTAAAATGCGCCGTTGCCACCTGCTGGGAGGAAGGCCCCAAGGCCTACCACACCTGCAACAACTCCTGGTACACCTTTATGGATGGCGGTCCCTGGAATCCCTGGATCCCCTCCAAGGTCAATTCCCACTGCCCTGCCGCCAATGCAGAAGACGACAGCGGCATCGTAGCGATCCCCCATCTTTCCCGGGATCTGATGGCCTGTTTTGACGGAAACGGCTCCAATTTCGGCACCCATCCGCAAAATGTGCTGCGGGGTATGATCTATTACAAAGAAAACGGGGAGTACGAATATCCCTACCTTTATAATCTGGTCGACCAGTACCGCCACTTAGGCAAGTATAACGACGGCTACAGCTATAATATGATGTTTGTCGGCCCCGGCTGGCTCAATCGCCGCGGTCGCTGGGAAGCACCATATGAATTGCTGGCCAAATCCTATGACGACGGTATGAAATACTACGGCAAGCTGAAGGCCGAAGGCAAGCTCATTGATATGACTATGAGTGAATTTGCCGACTTCTACCGGCAGCAGCATCCGGATTACAGCCGGGGTGAATGCGCGCTGTGGAAGGATATTCTCTATGGCAGCAATAAGCAGTATTTCTGGTATGCCGATCCCAATATGCGTACCTGTCTGGACTTTAATCAGGGCGGTGCTATGATCGATCTGCGTCCCTATGTTGCCCGTATCCCCCAAAAGACCGGTATCGGCACGGAAAATGTCTACGATGCCTCCTATCCCTATCTGATCCAGATCAACTACCGGGCAGGCTTCTTCACCCACTATGCCGGTGCAGGCACCATCAAATCCTGCAAGGTCCATTTTCGGGGCGAGAGCACGGATCTTTGTCTGTGCCGCACAATGGCAAAATACGAAAAGATCCCCGGAGGCGTCCGGCTGACTGCCGATCCGGTAACGGTAACTCTTGGCGGCAAGGACATCGTCATTCAATCTGTATTTACCATTTTGGAGGGCGAAGCCAAGCTGATCACCCAGCGCAATGTGCTCAGTGATCTGGGCGGTGAAGCCGTAACCTTTGAAGAATACTTCACCGGCGGATTCGGCACAACGGAATACCAGGCAGATATGACCAAGCTGACCCTGGGCGTTGACGGCGAGAGTATGCCCTACACCTACCACGGCAAGTCCATTGAAATCGCCAATGCCCATCGGGCGTTCGTAAATATCCCGGATGTACTGACCATCGTGGAAATGGGCGGCGACAACGATATTGCCGCTGTCAGCGAAGGCATCGCCTTCTCCCCCGTGTATCAACTCAAGCTTCAGAAAACCGTTACAGAAGGAGGAATCACCACATGGCTCAAGCTGGCAAAGGCAAACTGAATTACCGGTGTCCCTCCTGCTTTATTCGGGACATCGACATTGATATGTTCTATGAAGAAGAAAAGAAAGAATACTACTGCCTGCGCTGCGGCTTCTCCGGGCAGGAGGAGGATGTGCTGCGGCTCAATGAGCAGATCCGCTTCCGCTACCGCTGTATGAAGCTGCGGGTCACAGATTTTAGCGAGGACAATCAGCCCGTCAAATTCGCACCCCATAAGGGAGGCACACAATGATTCTGGGCATTGATACTTCCACCTATCTGGAAGAACTGGAACACGGCGCTGTATACCGCCGCGACGGCAAACAGATCGACCCTTTGGACGCCTTTACCGCCAACGGTGTTGACTGGATGCGGATCCGGATCTGGAACGATCCCTATGCCGCCGACGGCACGCCCTATCTGGCAGGAAACTGCGATCTGGACAACTACATTCATCTGGGCAAGCTGGCAAAATCCAAGGGCTTTCATCTGCTGATGGATCTGCACTACAGCGACTTTTGGGCAGACCCCAACAAGCAGATGATCCCCAAAGCCTGGCGCGGACTGGATGGGGATGCTCTTGCCGAGGCCGTATACGAATTTACAAAGCACTGTCTGGAAGAAGCCGTTAAGGAGGATGTTGCCCCGGAGATGATCCAGGTGGGTAACGAGATCACCAACGGTCTTCTCTGGCCGGTGGGTAAGCTGGAGGAAAACGAACAGCGGGGAAATTACGACACCTTCTGCCGCATCGTCGCCGCCGGCTGCCGCGCCTGCCGGGAAATGACACCGGATGCCAAGATCGCGCTGCACCTGGAGCGCAGCAATGACAAAGCGGTCTATCAGGAGTTCTTCACCGAAATAGAAAAAGCCGGCATCGACTACGACATCATCGGCGCGTCCTACTACCCTTACTGGCACAGTGCGCCGGAAGAACTGTTTGAAAATCTGGACGGCTGCCGCCATTTTGGCAAGGAACTGATGGTACTGGAGCTGGGCTACGGCTTCACTACCGCATCCTATGTGCTGGACGGCCAGGCACAGCGGCTGGTCATCGACGCTGACCGTGCCTATGTCCCCGGCTTTACAGAAAGGTATCCCCTCACCCCCGACGGGCAGGCTGCATTCGTCCGAGATTTCCTGGAATTGGCAAAACAGCACGAAATTGCCGGCGTTTTTTACTGGGAGCCCCTCTGGCTGCCGGGAGAAAATATCTGCTGGGCTTCCCCTGCCGGTCAGGAATATATCGGCGAAAGCGGCAAATCCACAGCCAATGAATGGGCAAATCAGTGCCTTTTCGACTATAATGGCAACATCTTGCCTGCCTTTTCCAGTTTTCGGAAATTTTGATTTTTTGTTGGAATTGCATATAAATTTTGTCGTTTTCAGGTCTCGTTCTATTGACTTTATCAATTTTTATATTATAATATAAGCAGTGAACGAAAAGTTCCAAAATTAACTCTATAATTAGGAGGAAAACAAAATGAAGAAAATCATCGCACTTGTGCTGGTTCTCGTTATGGCTCTGGGTATTGTCGCTTGCGCTCCCGCAACCACTACTCCCACTCCCACCACGGGCGGCACCACCAACACCGGTACGGATCTGTCCGGTACTTACGACATCACTATGTGGGTTTCCGAGATTGACGGCGTTGCTGAGCTGACTCAGCAAATGATCGACGCATTCGAAGCCGCTAATCCCGGCATCGTCATCAATGCACAGATCGAAGGCGTTACCGAGGCTGATGTAGGCTCCAAGGTCGCTGCCGATGTCGCTTCCGCTCCCGACATTTTCTGCTTCGCACAGGATCAGCTGGCTCGCCTGGTTCAAGCTGCTGCTCTGGCCAAGCCCGGTCAGAAGGCTCAGGAGACCATTAAGGCCAACAACGACGCCGGCTCCGTTGCCGCTGCTTCTGTTGCAGGCACTATCTACGCATACCCCATGACTTCCGATAACGGCTACTATATGTACTACGACACCAGCATCATCTCCGAAGAGGATGCTGAGAGCCTGGAATCCATCATTGCTGCTTGTGAGGCTAACAATGTTAAGTTCCGTTATCCTCTGGAGAATGCATGGTACACCGCTTCCTTCTTCTTTGCTACCGGCTGTAAGTCCGTCTGGAGCATGGATCAGGAAGGCAACTTCACCTCTATTGATGACAACTTCAACTCCGCTGCAGGTCTGGCTGCTATGAAGGGCATGCAGAAGCTGGCACAGTCCACCTGCTACGATTCCAATGCTGACATCTTCACCGACGCCGGCGTTGTTATCACCGGTATCTGGAATGCTAACGCTGCTGCCGATCACTTCGGCGAGAACCTGGGCGCTACCGACCTGCCCTCCTTCACCGTTGACGGCACTTCCTACCACCTGGGCTCCTACACCGGCAATAAGCTGATGGGTGTTAAGCCTCAGACCGATGCTAAGAAGGCTGCTGTTCTGTCTCAGCTGGCTCAGTTCCTGACCAACGAAGAGAACCAGATGAAGCGCTACGAGCAGTATCAGTGGGGTCCCTCCAACCTGAATGCTCAGGCTTCCGAGGCTGTTCAGTCCAACATCTCTCTGGCAGCTCTGGCAAAGCAGAACGAGTACGGCCAGCCTCAGGGTCAGATCCACGGCTCTTGGTGGGATATCGCCAAGGTTCTGGGCGCTGACGCAAAGGCTGCTGCTGACGATGCAGCTCTGCAGACCGCTCTGGACAACTACACCGCTGCTATCAACGGCCTGTTCTCCATGACTGAAGATCAGAAGAACGCTTGGGGCGTTATCGGTAACATCTGCGGCACCAACTGGGATACCGACTTTGCTATGACCGACAACGGCGACGGCACCTACATCTCCGATGTTCTGGAGCTGAAGGCCGGCGAAGAGTTCAAGGTCCGCCAGGGTGCATCCTGGGATGTGAACTTCGGTGTTGAGTTCAACGGCGCTAACATCGTTGTTGAGGCTGACGGCAAGTACCAGGTCAAGCTGACTTGGGACGGCGCTCAGACCGGCACTGTCGAGCTGATCCCCGCTGAGTAATTAATTTCTGAAAGCTCGCGGTGGGGTGCCGCAAGGCACCCCACCGTTTTTTCATAAGCAGGCATTGTTAGCCGGTATGCAAGGACTAAAAATGTCTTGTGTAGCGGCTAACAGTGCCGTTTTAATTATTCTAAAGGGGAGGTCGAATCAAGAAGCTATGAAAAAACTAACAGATCTTGAGTATCTAAAGCTCAACAAATTCCAAGCACTTCTGTATAATCTGAAGCGCTTTTTCTGCGCAATTCCGGGCTGGTTCCTCAATTTGTTCCTGGCCATCGGCCGCTTCTTTGTCCGTTGCGGCGTTGCGGTCAAGGATGAATTCGTGGACATCGGCACCACCTTTATCAAGGGCAACTGGGCTGTAAAAACCTCTTTCCTGGTTTTTGGTTTCGGCAATCTGTTCTACGGTCAGATCGCCCGCGGCCTGCTGTTCTTGCTTTTTGAAATCGTATTCTTTGGCTATATGTTCGTACCCAGCGGCGGCATCTATTGGCTGTCCAAGGGTCACTGGTTCCAGAACGGCGCTACCGTCGGCAGCGTTCAGGGCAGCTTCCAGTATGATGCCATCTACGATACGGACATCTGGATTCCCGGTGATGACTCCGTTAAGGTTATGCTTTACGGACTTTTGACCATCATCTTCATCATCGCCTTTGTCTATACCTGGCGTCTGCAGGTCAAGCAGTGCCGCATCTGTATGGACATCACTGCTCAGGGCAGGCGCATCAAGAGCGGCAAGGATGACCTGAAATCCCTGGTGGACGATCAGTTCCACAAGACTCTGCTGGCGCTGCCCGTTATCGGCATTTTGCTGTTTACTGTGCTGCCTATCATCTATATGATCCTGGTGGCCTTCACCAGCTACGACGCAGCCCACGACGGCTACTCCAATCTGTTCTCCTGGGTTGGTCTTCAAAACTTTAACGAACTGACCGATTTCGGTAACGGCGGTCTGGGTCTTGCCTTCGGCGAGATCCTCTCCTGGACGCTGATGTGGTCGCTGTTTGCTACCTTTACCAACTATTTCCTGGGTATGTTCGTTGCCATTATGATCAACAAGAAGGGCATCAAGTTTAAGAAATTCTGGCGTACCGCTTTGGTTATGACCATTGCGATCCCCCAGTTCGTTTCCCTGCTGTATGTATCCAAGCTGTTTGATTCCTCCGGTATTATCGGCGAAACGCTGGGTGCAATTCCCTTCATTAAGAACTATCTGAATGCCAATCACTACATTTCCCTGTGGGACTCCCCTGCTGTTGCCAGAACTTTGGTTATCGTTCTGAACATCTGGGTCGGTATTCCCTATGTGATGCTGCAGGCCACCGGTATTCTGATGAATATCCCTGCAGACCTTTACGAGTCCTCCCGCGTGGATGGCGCCAGCCCCTTCCAGCAGTATGTGAAGATCACGCTTCCTTATATGCTGTTCGTTACCGGTCCTGCATTGCTGACCAGCTTCGTGGCCAACCTGAACAACTTTAACGTCATCTACCTGCTGTCCAGCGGTAACCCCATCAACACCCAGATCGGCTCTGCCGGCGGTGTTTCCGTGGGTCACACGGATCTGCTGATCACCTGGCTGTATAAGATAGCATTGGGCAGTGGCGAATCCAAATACTATACGGCATCGGTTATCGGTATTTTGATCTTCCTGGTCTGCGCAGTTTTGTCTTTGATCATTTACAATGTGATCCCGTCTACTAAAAACGAGGAGGATTACCAGTGATGAAAAACAAAACGATCAAGAAATCCAGTCTCGGCGCCCGGGCCAGCCGCCGCATCAGCAACACCATCATTTATATCATTCTGACCGTGATCACGCTGGTCTGGCTGTTCCCCTTCTTCGGCATTGTTATGGAATCCTTCAAGGTCAATGTCACGGGCATGGACGGCGAGCTGTTCCCCGGTCAATGGGGCTTCGGCAACTATACCCGACTGTTTAACGAAACCGACTTCCTGAAGTGGTTCCTGAACACCGCGCTGATGGGCGTTGCTACAGCCTTCTTCCAGACATTATTTGTTCTGTCTATGAGCTACGCTCTGTCCCGTCTTCGTTTTAAGGCAAGAAAGCCTCTTATGAATCTGATGCTGATTCTGGGTATGTTCCCCGGCTTCCTCACCATGATTCTCATCTACAAGGTATTCTCTGAAGCCGGTCTTACCATGCAGATGGCACCTGTGGGACTTGTCATCGTCTACTGCGCCAGCTCCGGTATGGGCTACTACATTTCCAAGGGCTTCTTTGACACCATCCCCAAGACCCTGGACGAAGCTGCCCGTGTAGACGGCGCTACCCGTATGCAGGTGTTCTACAAGATCATTATGCCCCTGTCCGGTTCTATCATTATCTATACGATTTTGATGGGCTTTATGGCGCCCTGGGGCGACTTTATGCTGGCAAGCTATATCATCCACGAGAATTCGCAAGGTATGAGCGTGGCTGTGGGTATGTATGAATGGCTTTCCAAAACAATGGTGAACAGCAACTATACCATGTTCTGTGCCGCAGGCGTGGTCGTCGCGATCCCTGTGACAGCAGTATTCCTGGGTTTGCAGAAATACTATGTCGAAGGTGTTACCGGCGGTGCAGTGAAAGGATGAGGATAGAGTATGGCAAATGTTAAATTAACAAATGTAAAAAAGATCTACGGCAAAGATACCGTAGCTGTCCAGGACTTTAACCTGGAAATTGCGGATAAGGAATTTGTGGTCTTCGTCGGTCCTTCCGGCTGCGGCAAATCCACGACACTGCGTATGATCGCAGGTCTTGAAGAAATCTCTGAGGGCACTGTTGAGATCGACGGCGTTGTTGTCAATGATCTGCAGCCCCGTGACCGGAATATCGCAATGGTGTTCCAGAACTACGCACTGTACCCCCACCTGACGGTGTTTGAGAATATGGCATTCCCCCTGCGTCTGCAGAAGGTGCCTCAGAAGGTGGTATACGAAAGAGTGACCGAGGCTGCCGAAATTCTGGGCATCACCGATTATCTGACCAGAAAGCCCCGTGCGCTGTCCGGCGGTCAGCGTCAGCGTGTTGCCATCGGTCGTGCTATGGTCCGGGACAGCAAGGTATTCCTGATGGATGAGCCCCTCTCCAATCTGGACGCCAAGCTGAGAAATCAGATGCGTGCTGAGATCATTCTGCTGCGTCAGAAAATCGACACCACCTTCGTCTATGTTACCCACGACCAGACCGAGGCTATGACCCTGGGCGATCGCATCGTCATTATGAAGGACGGCTTCATTCAGCAGGTCGGCACCCCCACCGAGGTGTTTGATATGCCGACAAATCTGTTTGTTGCTGAATTTATCGGCGCACCCAAGATGAACATTGTCAGCACCCAGCTGGTGCGCGAAGGCGACAAGTACTTTGTCACTCCCTACGGCGCCAAGATCGAGGTTACCGGCAAGAAGGCACAAATGCTGAAGGACCAGGGCGTTGATTCCCGGGAGATCCTGCTGGGCATCCGTCCGGAGCATATGACCATGGCCTCTGCTGGCGATCCTGCCGCGATCCCCTGCAAGATCCGTGTCAACGAAATGATGGGCAGCGAGCTGCATCTGCATGTGGAGGAGGACAACGGCGACAGACTGATCGTCCGCATCCCCACAGTTGCTCTGGAAGACGAGCAGCGCAGCAATATGGTATCCGGCACTACCATCCATGTTACCTTCGAAGGCAAGGTTATGCATTTCTTCGATCCTGAAACCCATGCCAATCTGCTGGCATAAGGTAACCGCATAAAAAGCAAGTCCCGATGACCGTTAGGTCATCGGGACTTTTTTCTTCTAGAACAACATATGCTTCACAAAAAGCTCTGCAAACCGGGCATCTGAAGAAAGATCGGTATATTGGGCCAGCGGCAGCTGCAGCACCTCATCGGCATATGCATACTTTGCCGTTCCCAAAAGGCTGGCGTTGTTGATCCCCCGGCATTTCTCCTGCAGCTGCTCGGGTATCAAGCCAAGGAGCACCGCGTTTTTCACATTCAATCCTGCAGAAAAACCGCCGGCGATATACATGCCTTCCACATCCGCAAATCCAATGCCCGCCTGCTTTAGCAGGCATTCGCAGGCTGCGCGAATTGCAGCTTTTGCCAGCTGGAATTCCCGCACATCCCGATCTGACAGAGAAACGCCGTCGCAAACTGGCAGCGTATCATCCTCCATATAGCCGGTCTTATCAATAAACCCGCGGCGCAAGCCGTTGGCGATCACATCGATCAAGCCGGTTGCGCAAACACCTCTTGCCGCACCGCCGCCGATCACCCTGCATACGCCATCCATACTCTGCGCACACACGGCGCCTTCCCCGGCGCTCATACCGCAGGATATATTTGCGCCCTCAAAGCAAGGGCCTGCTGCGGCGGCCGTACAGAAGATCTTTTCCCCCGAATAGAGGGCGATCTCCGCATTGGTGCCAAGATCCAGCAAAATCCGGTACTTATCCTGCGCCGGCAGGCCAACGCAATGGATGCCTGCGACAATATCCGCACCCACAAAAGCAGAAATGCCCGGCAGCGATATCACCTGCCCCACGCCTTGGATGCCCAGCTTTGCGGCATTTTCTGTGCGCTTGTCCAAAAATACCGGCGTATAGGGGCTGTATCCCAGCGATGTGCAGTCCTCGCCGTAGAACAAATGCAGCATTGTGGTATTGCCGGCAACATACATCTTTTCCACGCAGGTAAGGCCGAAAGAATCCAACAATGTCCTGATCATACGCCCAATACACTGCAGCAACACCGCTTGCAGCTCCCCTGCCCCGTGTCCGGTGCAATAGTCGATGCGGGAAATGACATCCGCACCAAAGGCGCGCTGCGGGTTTGGCGCGGTTACCGTACGGATGATGCATTTTTCATCCAGCGAAATCAAGCCCAGCGCCAAGGTGGTCGTACCGATATCCAGACACAGACAGACATTCTCCGTCAGGTATCCGCTTTCCTGACCGCCTGTAACAGCAACGAGTTCTTCCCTTTCCGGCAAAACCACAGTTGCATCACCGGTCAGCCGGAATTGGCAGGCCAGAACCTCCTGGCCGTTGACTGTAACCAGGCATTTTTTACATATGCCCTTTCCGCCGCAGGGATGAGGCACAAAAAAGCCGTGCTGCGTCAAAATTTCGCGCAGAGGGACAGACCCTGTAAATTCCAGGATCTGTTCCCGCTTATTTTGTATTACCTTTATGTAAGACACAAGCCATTCTCCTTGCGTTAGATTAGGCGCTTGCAATATAAATACTATACCGAAAAACCAAAGCCTTTTCAATAGCAGAAGCGAAAAATGAAAACAGCTGCACCGGGATTTTCCGGTGCAGCCTGATTTTTACACTTTGCTTGTGGGGCGGTATCCGGAGCCGATATTGATATCGTTGCCGGAGAGCATATGCGCCTTGACCTTTCTTTGCAGGGATGTATTTTCCGGGAATTTCTGAATGTCGTCGCGCACAAAGTTAATACCAAACACATGGCGCACCGCCTGGGCGCTCTGGTCGGGCTCACAGGCGTGATAATTCCACATCCGGGAGAAACTCAAGACATTGGATCCCTCGCCGCAGACGGCCTCCAGGTCCTTGCTGAGCAGCCAGGAATGGCAGTAGAAATACTTGGCACCGTGACCGGGGAAATGCTTGTCGAAGAATTCTTCTGCCATTGCAAAGGATCTTTCGCATTCCTCCTGGGTCAGCTTGCCGCCTCTGGGTATATGGGTGTCAATAACCGTCTTGCCCTCAGGTGCCAGACCGGCATTCTCCTCCAGCCGGAACTGCAGACGGCCAACGGTAAACAGATCACCGGTAAAGTGCCGGCGCAGCCAGCAATACTCGCCGAAGCCGCGGACGCCCTCCTGCTCATAGTAGCCATCCAGCCACACATTTACATCCCGCAGAGTCTCAATGGTCTGCTCCCGGGGGATACCCAATGCACCATTTTTTTGGAGGACATGCCCCGTCAGGTGGGCAATGATCGCCAGAGGCAGCAGACCGGCCTCCATATCGGTTATCAGCAGTTCGCCGGTCTTCACCTTATCGGCAATGCGTTTGCCCTCCTCCAGGGTTTTGGGGTCTGACAGCAGCCAGTCCCGGTCTTCCTGCTTGGCAAGCACTTCATTCACAAAAATTTCAATACTCATTTCGCATTACATCCTTATTTTTCTGCAGAATCAGCAGATCTTCCCGAAATATCCAGCCGGAAGTCGCAGGCAGCGCGGGACGCTTCCTTATGGGTAACCAGAATGACCGTGTAACCCGTCATTTCCTTGATATTTTTCAGCACCCTGCGCTCGGTTTCCTCGTCCAGAGAGCTGGTGGCTTCGTCAAACAGCAGGATGGGCCGCTCGAACAAAATGGCACGGGCAATGGCAAGGCGCTGGATCTGTCCTTCCGAGAAGCCGCGGCCGCCTTCGCCCAGTACCGCATCCAAGCCCTCGGGACGCTGGGCAATGATCTCGTCGGCCGCCGCCACCTTCAGCGCATTCCACAGTTTCTCATCGTCCTCCATCAGAGCTTTGTCCGAGAAGGAAAGCATCTCTCTTACCGTACCGGAAAACAGCAGATTTCCCTGGGGCACATAGGCAAACAGACTGCGGTAACCGGTATCCAGAGCAATGCGCTCACCAGTTACGGTCTCCAGCAAAACCTGTCCCTGATTTGTCTTGTAAAGGCCCAGAAGCAGCTTCAGCAGCGTACTCTTGCCGCAGCCGGACTCGCCGATAATTGCCAGCGACCGGCCTTTATCCAGGGTAAACGATACCCGATCCAGCACCCGGGTCGTTTCATTGTCCTTGTATGCAAAGCTGACATCCTCAAAATGCAGCGCAGCAAAGTCATTTTTATAAAATTCCAGGATCTCATCCGCCGGCTTCGGTGTTTTTTCCGCATCCGCATCATAGTATTCCGGCTCCATCAGCCGCTCGGCACTGGCAACCATACCAAAATACTGGGGGATGTACTTGGAGATACCCGCCAGCGGAGATTCCAGCTGGCTGACCAGATGCAAGATCGCCGACATAGCGCCGTAGGTGATCTGACCGTTTAAGATCATCCATCCGCACAGCGCAACACCCAAAAACTGAGCGCCCTGCAGCGCGGAGCGGATCACTACATTACAAAAGTTCACAAAATGCATCCGCTTCAGCCGGATGTGCATATGCGTATCCATCAGGTCACCGGCAGATTCCTGCATCCCATCTTCCCGATTGAAGCTGTGGATCACCGGCAGACCCTGCAGGCTTTCCTGCAGGAAGCTTCTGACCTTGCCGTCTGCATTCTGGATCTTGGCGTGATAGGTCTTCAGTTTTTTGCGGAAGGCCAGGGAAACCACGGCAATAGCCGCACCGCCGATCAGCAATGCGATCACCAGCCCCGGCACCATCAGCGTCAATGCTGCCGCTGCCGACAGAATGCGGATCATTGATCCGCTAAAATCCGGGACGATCTGGGTGACGCCGTTAATGACCACATTCACATCGCTGGTCATCCGGTTCATCCACTCACCGGTATGGGTCGCGCAAACGCTGGCATAATCCCGGCTCAGCAGCTGAGAGAACAGCCGCTGCCGAAAGGTTTTTTCCAGAGTCGCCTTGGATTTTTCAGAAAGATATCTTATGACCGCCTGCAAACCGATGGTCAGCAGGATCAAACCGGCAAAATACGCCAGGCTGACCCACAGGCTCCTGTCGATCTGACCGGTGGCGCTGTCCACCACCTGCTGCAGCAAAAGCGCATACAGCACGCCGGTCAGCGAATGCAGGATCTTTACGGCAACCAGCAGGAAGATATTTTTCTTCGCCTTGCCGGATACATCCCATATCCAACGAAGGGTTTTTCCGTTTGGATTCATATGTCCACTCATCCGTTCTTCTTTTTCATCATTGCCTTTAGCTCGATCTTCATTTTGCGCCGCTTATCGGCATTAAACACGGATCTTACCAATCTAACCACCCAGAATATCGGCAGCAAAAACGGCAATTTCCGCAAGCAGGGGTATTCCATACGCATTTGCCAAAACGGCAGGAATACTCTGCTCCAAAAATACTTGTGCGCGCCCTGCTTTTTGATGGCATTTCTGGCTCGGTTCTCAACCGTACCGAAAGCGCCGCTGCTCAAAATGTAGTGCACAGCTTCGCTGTCGATTTCACCAATGTCGCCGTCAAACAGCGCCCCAGCGGTTTTTTCATAAAACGCAGTAAATTCCTGCATTTCAAGTGCTTTCAGCTTACTGTTAATGTAGGGCATATCATAGTCCTTGCCTTGGCTGCGGAGCAAATACAGATCCGCAAAGGCCCGGACACCTGCACCGCGCCAATAATAGTGCTTATGGAAATGGGCCACGGTATGCAGATAAACATCCTCATCTGACATCAGGTATTCATAGCCATTTTCGCTTGCCTGCTTCGCACGCTCCCAGACATCGCCAAACAGCGCCTCTACCCGCTCCTCGTGAAACAGCTTTGTATGGAATTCAAAGTTATAGCAGGGCTTCTTGCGGTAAGAAATATGTACCCAGCCGGGCTTTCTTCTATAGCCACGGCTCATCATATACCGGTCAACCGCCTGGGCGTCCTCGGGGCGGATCAGAATGTCGTTATCCGTCATTTCCCGGGTGCCTGCCTGGGGATAAAGCGGGCCGTATAATATGCCCTTCAGAGACATATGCGGGATCTGCAGCTGCGCAAGATCCCGGTAGATCGCCTCGCGCTCTGCCTGAAACAGCAGCCATCTGTTCAGACTGATCTGATTCTGCTTCCGGAATTTCTCCTTGGTGCGCTCCGGGCAATCGGTCTTTTCCACAGCCGGATACACCACAGCGCTGATCATTTGTTCCTTACACAGTTTGTATACCGTTTCCCAGGAAACGCTGTTGGGAACAAGGACCTTCTCTTCCCTGCCGGTAATGGCCATACGGTAAAGCGCTGCCATCACGCTCCACTCTTTCGGGAGCTTCCGGATGATTTTACGGGAGGAAAAATCCTTCCAGCGATCCCGCACATAGGCAAGATATGCCTCATCCTTGCAGGAAACATACTTGCCGTTTTTGTAAAAGCCGGATGCCACTGCAACGATCCGCTCCATCGGCACCTTTTCCACAGCTGTGCTGTTGTCGCCGCAGATCAGATAATGATTTTTCTTCACCGCAATGATGCGGTGCAGGACCATTTCTCCGTTCCTGCGCTGAAACAGCGGCAGATCGTACTTTTCCAGCTGTCCTTTGACTTCAACGAGTTCTACTGCGTCCTTATCCTCGTCCAGCATTGGAAGCATACTGATGCCTTTGATCGGCTGCACTATTTTTTTGTATTTTTCCAAAGCCTGGCGGATATTCAACGCCTCGTTCATTCTCTGATCAGCTCCACGCTTTCAAACTTTTCAACAATGGAAGCCACTGCTTCCATTGCTGTTGCTTCATCCACTTCATATTCCTGACGCAACGCAGCTGCCAGTTCCTCTTTCGTTGTGTCCTGCAGCATATGCTCTGCGATAAATGCGCCGGTAGAATTCAGCTTGATCATTCCTCTGAATGCCTCAGCCGCCTCACCTACGGTTACCACGATGGTTTCATCTGCCACCTTGGTAAAGATCACGCCGTCTTTCAGTCTCATATCTTATTCTCCTCTCATTGCGGCATAGGAAACCTCCGCCGCTTCTGCAGTCATATTGCATTTCAGATTCCAGAACGGTACGCGCCGGGAGATCTCTGCCAAAAGCTGTACTGTTTTGCGCATACCCATCTCGGTCTGCGGGCGGTATGTCTGTGTAAACAGCACCCTCAGCGCCTCTTCCGCACTTGCAGGATAGATGGTATTTTCCGCCGCCCTGCCGATCTGGCAAATGCCGGCAACAGGCGCGCTTCTGTTTGCGCTCCAATGCTCTTTTCCGTCCCAAGGTGTTCCCCAGGCACGAATTTCGGTTGGCGTTACCGAGATCAGAGGCTTGTCGCCGTTTATGATGCCTACTGCCTTGCCGAATCGTTTCCGCCACAGACGGATGTGGGTGCTCTTACCCGTTCCGGAAGGTGCGGTAAACAGATAGGCTTTTCCGTCTACTGTTATGGCCGCGCTGTGCAGCAGGATAATATCCTTTTGCACCAGCTGCTCACACAGCTTGCGGTAGATCACAAGGCTCTCCAGATATCCGTCCTGCGCCTCCCCGTCTGCGCGCTCCAGATCAATATCCGCCTGAGTGACAGTCAGAGAAACCTCCGGATCTGCATCGCACAAATAGTCCCTGGCCAGTTGGGAAAAATAAGGGTATATATGGGTAATTTCCACACAAATTCCAGCAAATTGATACTTGTTGGTCATACTCCCCTATCCTCCCTTTTTAGCAAATTATCCGGGCAAACAGCCCTTTTTTGACCGCAGGACATACTCCTACAAATACATATATAAGTATATCTGTAAAGGGCAAATTCGTCAAGTGGATAATTCTCACCCAAGCTGCCCAACCTTGTAATTCAGCGCATACTGTGCTATGATATTCTTACTATACAATTTTCTCTTGCAGGGAGGTAAAAATATGGACAAACGCAAACGGATTTTTCTCATTGTCATTGCCCTTTTCTGTGCCGCTGCGCTTATCGCCGGGCTGTGCTTCTACATCTTCCGGCAGAAGGAGCGGCGCAAGCAAGCCGATCTGGCCCGGCAGATACAGGAATACCGGGATGCCAAGCTTGCTGCCTATCGCGCGGAGAACGAACGCTATGAAGACTATGAAATGGATGTTGCCTTTTTAGGCGACAGTCTGACAGACGGCTATCCTTTGGAGCAATACTATCCCCAGTTCAAGGTAACCAACCGGGGTATCGGCGGCGATACTACCATTGCCCTGCAGGAACGCCTGCAGACCTCTGTTTTGGATCTAAAGCCCAAGGTGATCGTTATGCTGATCGGCGCTAACAACCTACCTACGATGTTTGATAACTACGAGCAGATCCTACAGACCTTTCAGCAAGAACTGCCCCAAACCAAAGTCGTCCTCCTGTCCCTGACCTCTATGTCCGGGGATTGGGCGCACAAAAACGAACTGGCTGCATACAGCAATGTAAAGATCAAGCTTTTGGCGCAGAAGTACGGCTATGAATTTGTAGATCTGTTTTCTCCCCTGCTTGACCTGAAAACCGGAATGCTGAAAGAAGAATATACCTACGACGGCGGACACCTGACCCATGCCGGTTATGAGGTGGTAACCGCCGCAGTTACTCCCGTTCTGGAAAAGCTTTTGGCAGAATAAATAAACTGGCACAGCGCTTTTGATACTAAGCGCTGTGCCATTTTTTGATCGCGCATTGCCGGCAGAGGAATAATCTGCCGCCGCCGGCGCCAAAATAACACAAAACTTATGATAGGAGATACCTGTATGTGTACCGCTGTTGCTTATAAAACCAAGGATTTTTATTTTGGCAGGACTCTGGATTATGACTTTTCCTACGGCGAGCACATCGCCGTTATGCCCCGCCATTTTCCCCTTCCGTTTCGCCGCAAGAAGGCGCTTTTGCAGCACTATGCCGTGATCGGAATGGCGCACATTGCAGACGGCTACCCTCTTTATTACGATGCGGTCAATGAAAAGGGGCTGGCGATGGCGGCGCTGAACTTTGTAGGCAACGCCAAATACTGCCCCGCCGCCGAGGGCAAGGACAATATTGCCTCCTTTGAGCTGATCCCCTGGGTGCTGGCGCAATGTGAAACTGTTTCCCAGGCAAAAGATCTGCTGGCGCAGATCAACCTGACCGACGATGCCTTCAGCGAGCAGCTCCCCCCTGCCCAGCTGCATTGGATCATCGCCGACCAGGAGGAAGCCATCACCGTGGAATCTCTGTCAAACGGCCTGCACATCAGCGAAAACCCAGTGGGCGTGCTGACCAACAATCCGCCCTTTGCGCAGCAAATGCTGTCGCTGACCAATCATATGCATTTGTCTCCGGCGGATCCGGAAAACAGCTTCTGCAAATGCCTTGATCTGCAGCCCTATAGCCGGGGTATGGGGGCAATGGGAATGCCAGGAGATTTGAGCTCCCAATCCCGGTTTGTCAGAGCCGCCTTCACCAAGCTCAATTCCGTCTGCGACGGCTCAGAAGAAGGCAGCGTCGGCCAGTTCTTTCACATTCTGGATACGGTGTCCCAGACCCGTGGCTGCTGCAAGCTGGGAAAAGACCTGTATGAGATCACCATCTATTCCTCCTGCTGCAACGCCTGCCGCGGTATCTATTACTACACCACCTACGGCAACCGGCAGATCAACGCCGTGGATATGCGCCGGGAGGATCTTAACGGCACAGAACTAATGAAATATCCGCTGCTGCTTACCCAGCAGCTGCATATACAGAACGGTTAGAAATGGGTAAACCGTTTCATCACTCTGCTGCCAATATGATACACGGTGTTTTCCAGATCTTTTTTAGCGACCCTCAGCATCTTGCGGATCTCGATCCCCTGGGGACAATGCTGCTCGCACTTGCCGCAGCCGATGCAGTTGGATGCCGCAGCAGAGTTGGTGCGCAGCGTGGTGCACATCACATATTCCTTCAGCCCGGCAAATTTACTTTCCGTATGATATCTGTTCAGCGCCGCAAAGGTACCCGGAATATCCACGCCCTTGGGACAAGGCATACAGTAGCCGCATCCGGTGCAGCCAACCTTCATTTTGGCGTTGATGGCGTCCACCACCCGAGCCAGCATCTGCTTCTGCGCCGCATCCATCTGTCCTGCTTCTGCGGTGGATGCGGTCTGCACATTTTCTCTCACCATTTCCACCGTATTCATTCCGGACAAGACCACCGTTACCTCCGGCTGATCCCACAGCCAGCGCAGCGCCCACTCTGCCGGGCTGCGCTTCGGCTTTGCATCGGCAATGATCCTCTTTGCCGAATCCGGCAGCAGATTTACCAGCTTTCCGCCACGAAGAGGCTCCATAATGATCACAGGAATGCCCTTGCAATGGGCATACTGCAATCCCTTGCGGCCGGCCTGGGAATGCTCGTCCAGGTAGTTATACTGGATCTGGCAGAAATCCCAGTCATAGGCATCCACCAATTTGCAGAACGCCTCGGTGTTGCCATGGTAAGAAAAGCCCACCTGGCGGATCGCACCACTTTCCTTCTTTTCCTTCAACCAATCCTCAATGCCCAGATCCCGCAAGCGCTGCCAGGTATCTACATCATTGAGCATATGCATCAAATAGTAATCCACATAGTCTGTCCGCAGGCGCTTCAGCTCCTCGGCAAAGAGCTTGTCCATCGCCGCCCTGCTTTTGATCAGATAATGGGGCAGCTTGGTGGCGATCTTCACCTGGCTGCGGATCCCGTTGCGCTGGAAGATCTCGCCGATCAGGGCTTCGCTTCCCGGGTATATGTACGCGGTATCAAAATAATTCACACCGCTGCGGAAGGCCTCCATAATTTCCCGTTCTGCTTCCTCCATATCGATCTTTCCCAGCTTCTGCTGAAAGCGCATACAGCCAAAGCCCAGTATGGACAGCTGATTTCCGTATCGGTCACTGCGATATTGCATAAAAACACCTCCTGCTGTTTACCTATATTCTATCACCAAACCGTCTTTTTGAAAAGCCCGATTGCAAAAGTTCATTACTTACTGCACCTTGACTTTGCTCCCTGCAAATAATATAATTATTTTATACATATAAGCAACCATTTCGTACACAAGGAGAACATCTGCGTATGGCAACTTATATTTTAAACATTGTCTCCCTGTTGGGCGGACTTGCGCTGTTTTTGTTCGGTATGGATGTTATGGGTCGCTCTTTGGAGCGGCAGGCCGGCAACCGGCTGCAAAGCATCCTGGCAAAAATGAGCTCCAGCGTGCCCAAGGGCTTCCTGCTGGGTGTAGCCGCCACAGCCATTATCCAGTCGTCCTCGGCGACCACGGTTATGGTGGTTGGCTTCGTTAACTCCGGTATTATGACCCTGAAGCAGGCTGTTGGCATTATTATGGGCTCCAATGTGGGCACCACCGTAACCGCCTGGATCCTTTCCCTGAGCGGTCTGGAGGGCGACAGCTTCCTGATCCAGGTCTTTAAGCCCTCTACCCTTGCCCCTGCCATTGGCATCATCGGCATCGTGCTGTTTATGTTCACCAAGAACGAAAGTAAGAAAAATGTGGGTATGATCCTGCTGGGCTTCCTTGCTTTGATGACCGGTATGGACATAATGGGCGATTCCATGGCCTTTCTGGAAGAAGAAGCCTGGTTTGCTCAGCTGATGGTCTCCTTCGCCAATCCCATTTTGGGCATCCTCTTCGGCGCTGTGCTGACAGCCCTCATTCAGTCTTCTTCGGCATCCGTCGGTATTTTGCAGGGTCTGTGTTTGACCGGTCAGGTCAGCTTCGCCGCTGCCATTCCCATTATTCTGGGACAGAATATCGGCACTTGCGTTACCGCGCTGATGGGTGCCATCGGTGCCAACCGCAATGCACAGCGCACTGCCGTGGTCCATTTGCTGTTCAACATTCTGGGCGTAGCGATCTTCTCCATCGTATTCTATGGCATCGGTCTCTTTGCACCCTGGAGCTTTATGACCAATTCCGTTGCTCCTTGGGACATTTCCATCATCCACACCGGCTTTAACCTGCTGGCTACAGCCACGCTGCTGCCGATGAACAATCTGCTGGTGCAGCTGGCCTGCGTCATTATCCCCGACAAGAAGGAAACCGAGAAGAACGAGCTGCTGGACGAGCGTCTGATGGTTACCCCCTCCGTAGCTATCCAGCGCGCCTATGAGGTTGCAGGCCAAATGGTGCAGATCGCAGAGGAAGCCTTCCAAAGAGCCACCACCCTGCTGTTCCACTTCGATACCAAGGTATATGACAATGTCATTGATCTGGAAAACGAAACCGACCATTACGAAGATGCTCTGGGCACCTATCTGGTCAAATTTTCCGGCAAGCGGCTGTCTGTTACGGATAACCGCACGCTGAACACCCTGCTCTACTCCATCAGCGATATGGAGCGAATTGCTGACCACGCCGTCGCCATCGCCAAGGCCGCCAAGGAGATCAACGACAAAAATATCAGCTTCTCCCAGCAGGCACAGGAAGAGCTGCAGGTACTGCAGGAGGCTGTCAATACCGTCGTCCGCCGCACCGCCAGAGCCTTTGTTTTCAAGGATATGAACAAGGCAATGGCAGTTGAGCCCCAGGAGCAGGTCGTGGACAGCCTGGTCCGTGAGATCAAATCCAGACATATCCGCCGTCTGCGGGACGGACTGTGCACCGTAGAAAGCGGCTTCATTCTGGAAGATATGCTGACTGCCTTTGAGCGTACCGCTGACCACTGCTCCAATGTGGCCATCGAAATGCTGCAGGTGTCGGAGGGCAAGCTGGAAGCTCACGAATATCTGAACGCCCTGAAAGCCGGCGAGCTTCAGGAAAGCGCCAAGTTTTCCGAGCGTTTTGCCAAGTACAAGGCAAAATATGCATTCCCTGAAGATAAAGAGCAATAACAAAAATAAGATGCCTTGGGCGGCGGCGCCCAAGGCATCTTTTATTTTTTCATTTTCGCCGCCACGCGGTAATAAGCAGCGATCAGCAAAATTGCTGCGCCTACCCAGGCGCTGACCTCACCGATAAAAATACCGTTTTCCCACAAAGTAATGCCAACGGCAACAGAGGCGCCAATGCGGATAAAAAACTCCACCGCGCCGCTCCAAAGAGGGATCACTGCATTTCCCACACCCTGCAGGGCCGCCCGATACACATGCAGCAGATACAGAACCGGCAGCATGACACTCATGGCAAACAGGTAACGGTACGCCACATCGCCTGCCGCAGCTGCAATTTCCGGCACATCCGTGTCGATGAACAGCATTGTGATCTGCCTGCCGAATGCAATCATCATACCGCCAATGAGCATTGCCGTGGCAATACTCAGCAGCGCGCCCCAGTTCACACCCTTGCGGATGCGGTCAAAGAAGGATGCACCGTAATTTTGTCCCACATATGTGGTGATTGCGTAGCCGTAGGACACCGCCGCGATCTCCAAAATACCAAAGAGCTTATTGGTTGCAGTGTAGCCGGCGATAAAGCTGGTTGAGAAGCGGTTGACCACCGACTGAACAGCCATACCGCCCACGGCGATAATGACAAACTGGGCTGCCAGCGGCGTACCCAGGCCCATCAGCGCCTTTGCTAGGACAGGCGCCTTGCGCAAATGCCGTTTTTCGAACCGCAGCTGCGGTGTGCGCAGCATTTTGGTCATACAAATCACGCCTGCCAGGCATTGTGCCAGCACCGTAGCAATGGCTGCACCGGCAATGCCCATATCCAGCGCAAACACCGCAAGACAGTCCAGACCAATGTTTGCCAGCGATGCCGCCACCATAGCGATCAGCGGCGTTTTGCTGTCACCCACTGCCCGAAGCACGCTGGCGCAGTAATTGTAAAACATCATGGCAGGAATGCCTGCCAGAACAATGCCCGAATATGTCTGCGCATAAGCATACAGGTTCTGCGGCACACGCAAAAGATGCAAAAACAGCGGCAGACCCGGCAGCGCCACCAGCAGCGAAGCTACCGTAATGTACACCGACAGCCGCGCAGACAAGCCGATGGTCTGCCTAAGGCCCTCTGCGTCCCCTTCTCCATATTTCTGGGACATACGCACGGCAAAGCCCTGGGTAAAGCCCTGGCAGATGGCCAGAAACATCCAGTTGAGCCAGTCCACCGTTCCCAGCGCTGCCAGCGCCTCCATACCGACACCCCGACCCACGATCGCCGTATCCACCACCGTATACAGCTGCTGAAACACATTGCCGAACATCAGCGGCAATGCAAAACGGATCAGCAAGCCGGCCGGATGGCCCTTTGTCATATTCAAATTGCGATTCATAAGCCTTTCTCCGTTGTTTGCGCGCATAGCGTGATGGCGCCGGGATTCACAGAGCCATCGATGTAGACGGCGGTATCTGCGATCTTCCGGAAGCCGCATTTCTTGTGAACGGCAAGCGATGCCGTATTCTTCCTGCTGATATGGGAATAGATCTTTTTGCCGGGAAACGCCGCCAAAACTGCGCAAATCAGCTTGCCGGCATAGCCCCTGCGGCGATGCTCCGGCGCTGTTTCCAGCGCAGCCAGCAGCAGGCCGTCCTTATAAGGCTCCAGCCGCAGGGCGCTGACATACGCGCCGTTCTGCATCCAAATCGCATACACCGCCTCCGGCGTTGTGAAGAAGCACTCCTGCAGGTATTGGTAAAAATCCTGCTCCGCCTGCAAAAGGCCCCCATTTTCCGCCTTATCTGCGTTGCTTTCGGTATATACCTCCATCAGCTTGCCAAACTGCAGCTGATGCATTGATTTTGCCAGATAAAGCATAGTCCCCTCCGCAAGGCTTTTTTGTAGTATAGCACAGCCTGCACCGGTTTGCAAATCCTTTGCTTTTCAAATGATGCAACCGCTCCTGCATTATGCAAACGCCCTTTCAAATTCAGGCAAAAAGTTGGATTTTCGGTGTATACAGTTTTTGTATTTGGTTTGCATAACGCCATAATACTTGCTCTATGCGCAAAGTTATTCACACTTTCCACAGGTTTTTCCACAGTCTGATTTTTGCAAATCCTTTGTCGAAATTTGTAAAACACCCACGAATTACGGCAGACCGGAACATTTTGTGCGGAAAACCCGGGAAGTTTTTGGCAGCGGTGGAATGATTATACATTTTTCGTATGCATAATGCAAAATCGGAACAAAAAATGCAGGAGATCATTTGATCTCCTGCAAACTTTCTGCTAAGGCTTCGCCAAGCACGGATTTTGTGGCATAGGCATTTAGGTGCATATCCGCAATATTGCCGGCTTGATATTCATAATAGCCTTGCGCGCCGATCATCGCCGCATTGTCACCGCACAGCGAAAGCGGCGGCAAATACACCTGAACATCCAGCTTCTGCACCGCCTCCAAAAGATCTTTGCGGATACGGGAATTAGCCGCCACGCCGCCGGCAATGGCGATCTTGTCACGGCCGGTCTGCTTGATCGCCTGCACCACTCTGGGCACAAGCGTATCCGACACAGCAGCGCTGAAGGATGCGCACAGGCTGGGAATATCCAGCTCCTCTCCCACCTGCTGAGCGTGATGGATCAGATTCAGCGCCGCAGTCTTCAGGCCGGAAAAGCTCATATCGTAGGGATTGGCACCGGGCTTGGATCGGGGCAGGCTGTACTTGGTATCATCGCCCGTTTGCGCCGCCTTATCCAAAGCCGCACCGCCGGGGTAAGGCATCCCCAGCACCCGGGCAACCTTGTCAAAGCACTCGCCTGCAGCGTCATCCAAAGATGTTCCCAGGATCTCCATTTTGGTATAATCTCGTACATCCACAATCATGGTATGGCCGCCGGACACCACCAGACACAGAAACGGCGGCTTCAGCTCAGGATAGGCAATATAGTTCGCGGCAATGTGACCGCGAATGTGATGCACCGGAATCAGGGGCTTATCCAGCGCCAACGCGGCTGCCTTGGCGAAATTCACGCCTACCAGCACTGCGCCAATCAGCCCCGGCGCATAGGTCACCGCCACGGCATCAATGTCCTGCCGGGTCAGGCCGGTTTTTTCCAGCGCCTGCTCTGCAAGACCGTAAATGGCTTCGATATGCTTTCTGGACGCGATCTCCGGCACCACGCCGCCGTAAATGCGGTGCAGCTCCACCTGGGAAGCAATGCAATCCGTCAGCACTTCCCGTCCGTCCCGGACGATGGCTACCGCAGTTTCATCGCAGGAGGATTCTACTGCCAGAATATTCATAGCTGCCACTCCTTTCTCAGGATCAATGCGTCCTCTTTGGGGTTGCGGTAATAGTTGGGCCGTCTGCCGATCTGGGCAAACGACAGCTTTTCATACAGTTTTATGGCTGCCGCATTGGATGCGCGTACCTCCAGCGTCAGACAATGATTCTCTCTTGCCTTCAGCTGGCGCACCAGCTCCGCGATGAGAGCCTCTGCAACGCCCTGACGGCGGCAATCGGGGTGTACGGCGATATTCATCATATCCGATTCTCCCAGCACGCTCTGGGAACCCACATAGCCTGCCACAGCATCTCCATCCAGCGCCACCAGCCACAGCGACAAGGGATTATCCAGTTCCCCTGCTATGCTGTTTTCGCTCCAGGGGTCAGAAAAGCACAGCTTTTCCAGCTCCGCCACCTGATGGGTGTGGATGCTCTGCATATTCACGATTTTGATCATTTTGCATCAAACCAACTTTTTCCGATTTTTGCTTCTGCGATCAGCGGCACACTTAATTCTGCCACCTGCTGCATCTGGCTGCTGACCAGCGCCGCAACATCCTCAGCAATGGCTTCCGGGCATTCCACGATCAGCTCGTCGTGTACCTGCAGCAGCAGCTTTGCCTCCGGGAAATTCTCCTGCAGCGTCTTGTCCACACGGATCATCGCCATCTTGATCAGATCTGCCGCTGTGCCCTGAATGGGGGTATTCAGCGCAATGCGCTCTGCGCCCTGGCGGATGTTGAAATTGCTGGCCTTCAGCTCCGGAATATAGCGCTTTCTGCCGTAAAGGGTCTGGGTGAAGCCAGCCTCTCTGGCATCCGCCACCACCTGCTTCATATACTGACGCACGCCATCAAAATTGGCGAGGTAGCTGTCGATATAATCTCTGGCCTCATACCGGGAAACGCCGATGTCCTCCGCCAGAGAGAACTCGGAAATGCCGTAAACGATGCCAAAATTGACCGCCTTTGCGTGACGCCGCTGCAGCGGTGTTACGCTTTCCGGCTCTACACCGAAAACCTGGGACGCCGTCACCGTATGGATGTCCATACCGGTGCGGAACGCCTGCTGCATTCTTGCATCCTCCGCAATATGCGCCAGCACGCGAAGCTCGATCTGGCTGTAGTCCGCATCCACCAGCACACAGCCGGGCTTGGGCACGAACATTTTTCGGATCTCTGCGCCCAGATCGGTGCGCACCGGGATATTCTGCAGATTGGGCTCGGTAGAAGAAAGCCGTCCCGTCGCCGTTACAAGATTCTGGAATGTGGTGCGGATACGGCCATCCTCGCAGATCACCTTCATCAGACCGTCGGCATAGGTAGACTTCAGCTTGGTCAGCATCCGGTAGTCCATGATCGCCGGGATGATGGGGTGTTTATTTTTCAGCTTTTCCAGCACATCTGCGTTGGTGGAATAGCCGGTTTTGGTCTTCTTCACCGGGGGTAAGCCCAGCTTGTCAAACAGCAGCTCTCCCAGCTGACGGGTGGAGTTGATGTTAAAAGGCTCCCCGGAATAGCTGTGGATCAGCGCTTCGCAATCGCTGATGCGCTGAGAGAGCATTTCGCCAAACTGCTGCAGCTGCTGCCGGTCAATGGCAATACCCTGCCGCTCCATCCGGTAGAGCACCGGGCAAAGGGGCAGCTCGATGTCATAATAGAGCTTCTGCATCCCATTTTTCTTCAGCTCTTCCTCCAGCACCGGACGCAGCTGCCAAATGGTCTGTGCGCAGGCGGCGGTATCGCCGTCATCCACCGTAACGCCCATAAAATTGGCGGCCAGCTTGGATACGGGATAGTCTGACTGAGAGGGATTCAGATCATAGGCTGCCAGGGCGGTATCAAATACGGCTTCGCCGTAGGCGATGCCCATTTCATCCAGCGCGTGCATTGTGGCTTTGCTGTCGTGGCAGATCATCCTGGCAGGAAGCGCAAGACCCATCTGCGCCTCCAGCGGCGTACGGACGCAGACGCCCTTGCCGCAGGCAATGCCGATAGCACCGTCAGGTGCCACATAGACAGCACATTCTGTCAGATCCTCCGGCAGCGCATCCAGCTGCGGCAGCTTTTCGCAGGGCTTCTCCTTCTGGGGCAGCTCCTGCTGGGCACTGCGAAGTCCGTAGCGGTCGATCAGCTTGACAAATTCCAATTTTTGAAACAGCTGATACAGCTGCGCCCGGTTATAGGGCTGGATCACCGCGTCCATCGGCGCGAAATCAATGGGCGCTTCCGGGCGGATCGTAGCCAGATCATAGGAAAGATAGGCCTTTTCTCTGCCAATTTCCAGCTTTTCCCGCAGTCTTGCAGAGATGGATGCGTCATTCAAATTTTCATACACGCCGTTCAGGCTGCCGAATTGCTGCAGCAGCTGAGAAGCCGTCTTGGGGCCCACGCCGGCAACACCGGGGATATTGTCAGAGGAATCACCCATCAGCGCCTTCAGATCGATCAGTTTCTTGGGTGCAAAGCCGTATTCCTCCCGGAACACTTCCTCTGTATACAGCGTGGCATTGGTCTGACCGCCCTTGGAGATCACCAGCTTAATGTGGACATTTCTGTCGATCAGCTGCAGGCTGTCCCGGTCACCGGTGACCACCACGCACTCCCAATCATTGTTGGAGCAGATCTTGCCCACAGTGCCGATCACATCGTCAGCCTCCCAGCCCTGGCAGGCGTAAATGGGAATGTTCATCGCCTGCAGAATTTCCTTCATCACCGGCATCTGCTGTCTGAGCTCCTCCGGCATCGGGTGGCGCGTGGCCTTGTAGCCTTCATACTGCAGATGGCGGAAGGTAGGACCGTGCAGGTCAAAGGCAACGCAAACTGCGTCCGGCTGCTCCTCCTTCTCCATCTTCTCCAGGATATTCAGAAATCCATAAATCGCGTTTGTGTAAAGTCCCTCACGGGTGGTCAGCGGTCTGACGCCGTAAAATGCACGATTAATGACGGAATTGCCGTCAAGGATCATCAGCTTCATACTTTTCTCCACTTAGCGCCCTGGGGCGTATCAATGATCTCAATACCTCTTGCCTTCAGTTCGTCCCGGATCCGGTCGGCCTCTGCCCAGTTCTTGGCCTTCTTGGCCTCGGTTCTGGCGGCGACCATTGCGTCGATCTCGGGATCGGCGGATGCAGCCGCTTCCTCGGCTTCCTTCTTGCGCAGATTCTCTGCAGCGGACAGCAGATTCAGGGAAAGTACCCGGTCAAAATCGGCCAGCGCAGCCAGCTTGGTAGCATCGCTGCATTTTGCCTTCAGAACATCGTAAACTGCAGTAACAGCCAGAGAGGTGTTCAGATCGCCGTTGAGCGCGCCTACAAAGCGCTCCTTCAGCGCGTTCAATGCAGCTTCATCCACCTGGCCGTCTGCCTTCAGCGCGGCGATCTTAGCGATCAGCTTGTCGTAAGCCACCACCGCATTGTCAAGATTCTCCCAGCTGAACACCAGATTGCGGCGGTAATGGCTCTGCAGGCAGAACAGACGGTATGCCATAGGATCATAGCCCTTGCTTTCCAGCAGAGACACCGTCAAAAATTCGCCCTTGGACTTGCTCATCTTGCCGGTATCGGTATTCAGATGGTGCACATGGAACCAGTAGTTGCACCACTTGTGTCCCAGATAGCTTTCAGACTGGGCGATCTCGTTGGTGTGGTGCGGAAAAGCATTGTCGATACCGCCGGCGTGGATATCCAGATCCTCTCCCAGATGCTTCATGGAGATGCAGGAGCACTCAATGTGCCAGCCGGGATAGCCGACGCCCCAGGGAGAATCCCACTTCAGCGCCTGATCCTCAAACTTGCTCTTGGTAAACCAGAGGACAAAATCGTTCTTATTCTTCTTGTTGGTGTCCTCCTCCACGCCCTCACGGACGCCCACGGCCAGGTCTTCCTCGTCGTGATCGTTGAAAACATAGTACTTTTCCAGAGAGGAGGTGTCAAAATACACATTGCCGCCTGCAAAATATGCCTTGCCGTCATCAAGAAGCTTCTGCACCATCTCAATATAGGAGTCGATGCAGTTGGTGGCAGGCTCCACCACATCCGGTCTTTTGATGTTCAGCTTGTCGCAGTCCGCAAAAAAGGCGTCAGTATAGTACTTGGCGATCTCCATCACGGTCTTATTTTCCCGCTTTGCGCCCTTGAGCATCTTATCCTCGCCGGTGTCTGCATCGGAGGCCAGATGACCCACATCAGTGATGTTCATGACCCGCTTCACGGGATATCCCAGATACCGCAGCGCCTTTTCCAGCACATCCTCCATAATGTAGGTGCGCAGGTTGCCGATATGGGCATAGTGGTACACCGTCGGTCCGCAGGTGTACATTTTTACCAGGTTGGGATCGTTGGGAACAAACAGTTCCTTCTTATGGGTTGCAGAATTATACAGATACATAGGTTTAACCTCCATTGAAATCAAAAGAAACCGCCTCTCGTACTAAGTACAAGAGGCGGGTAAAAATACTCGCGGTTCCACTCTCATTTATCACTTTTGAAAACAAAAATTCGCTCCCGGACGCACTTTCGCAGCGCGCGCCTGCCGACACTTCCACCCAATGGCATCGGCTCTCTGAAGGTTTGACAGCTGTTACTCTTTCCGGTCAACGCGATATGCACTTTTTATGATTTTACCACCAAAAACCTGTTTTTGTCAAGGTTTCTTATATGCCTACGAATTCCTTGGCTTCTTCCAGATTTCTGCTGCGGAGAATGTAGAAAGTGTGCAAATATTTTAAAATGTTGGTTTTGTGGGCTACCCGGATGCGGTATGTATTTTCACCGCTATACACATCCATGATCCGGTTGCCGATCAGGGTGATGCCATCCACTTCCCCAATACTGAAGACCATCCGGCCGCTGTCCAGCAAAAAGCGCAGGCTTCCGCCATACAGCTGCATCACGCCGCTGCCCAGCAGCACCTTCTTCTTGCCCAGCTCCGGTTTGTAGACCTCCACCGGATCCTCACAGATCAGCTGGTCAACGGCATACTCCGTTTCCTGAACTGCTTTCAGCTGATAGTCGTACCACTGGTGGACATATTGGAAGGGGAATTTCCCGTCTGCGGAAGAAAGGGTCTGATCTTCATTGTAGGTAATTTCCATACCGCACGCAGCGCAAAAAGCCTTATGCTTTTTGGAATAAATGGTATGCTTGGCACCGCAAAGCGGGCAGATATAGGCAACGCTTTCCAGGCATTCTGCCCGGCGGCGGCTGCGATAGCGGGCGTCGCCTGCAAATTCATCCACCGTCATATCCGAAAGGATGGCATCGTAGAGTTCTTCATTGGTCATAGCCTGCAGCTGCTCGCAGGAATAGACTTTTTTCACTATTGCCTGCATTTTGCCTCTGCGGATTCCGTTGCTCCAACGGGGGTCTGTGCCGTAGCCGCCCAGAATATTGCACACAACCAGCGGCTTTTTCAGCCGTTTGATCAGCTTGGTGATGGCAGGATCCACATAGCCCAGCTTGCCACTGAATGTCCGGTTTCCCTCCGGGAAGATGCAGATGCTTCC
The DNA here is from genome assembly GCA_017410075.1 of Oscillospiraceae bacterium. Lineage (GTDB taxonomy): Bacteria > Bacillota > Clostridia > Oscillospirales > Oscillospiraceae > Faecousia. The sequence continues at coordinate 45,642 of JAFQRK010000032.1, forward strand.
GTTCTCCCGGGCGACCTGCATACAGGCCTTAATGGCAGCGATATCGCTTTTGTTGATCTTCTCCTTGGGAATGGGATTTACAAGAAACTTCAGCAGCTTTCCAACAAAGCGGTTTTGGAACACATGCTTGGAGGTCATATAATACAGCGGCTTATCAAACAGCAAGCCCATCAGCACCGGATCCAGCGTGGTGACATGGTTGGAGATCACCACAGCACCCTCCTCCGGCAGCTTCTGCTTTCTGACCCTGCAGCCAAACCAGAGGGCATAGTACACCGAGAATATGGGCCGTAATATCGCCGTAACAACCTTATGCCGCTTTTTGCACCACATAGCGTACCCTCCGTTTCGTCAAAATCCTGATTATTATAGCACATTATCCGTCAATATGCAAGAATTCCTTACGCCGGCGTAAAAATATAAGCGGCAGTTTTATGCCGCTTATACATTGTATTCCGTTTTGCCTTGCTGATGATTACTTTTTCCGGCAGAAGGGCTCCATATTTTTGTGGAATACGGTCATCTCGCCGTTCAAAACCTTTTGGACAAAATCCAGCTCGTCCAAAACAGGTGTTTCCGACTGCATACCGGCAAACTCCACCTGCTCCTCTTCTCCGTGGTTATCAGAGCCGGCAAAGGTCAGCAGGCCATAATTGGCAGCATACTGCTTGGCCATCTCGTTTTCAAAGGCGGTACGGTTGGCATTCACGATCTCCACGCCGTGCACTCTGCGCGGATACAGACGGATGTGGTCGATATAGCCGGCCTCCCGGAAGGGATGGGCTTGAATCACCAGCGCGCCTGCATCCATCATCATTTGCAGCAGCTCCCGCTTGTTCATATCATAGATCTCCGGATGCGCCAGATACCAGGCCTTATCCAGACCGTAGATCAGAAAATCCGTGCCCCAGTTAGAGATCTCCACGCCGGTAAATACCTTCAGCCCGATCTCATTGCCGATGCGGATCGCTTCCTCCGCATCGGAAAAATAGAAACGGATCTTGTCCTCATAGCTGGCATCCTTGGGGAATGCAATATTTCCGTCGATAAAATGGTTGGTGACGAAAATTCCGGCGTAACCGGCATTTTTATAGTATTCCACAGCCTCCCGAACGCTCCACAGAGCACATCTGCTGACGGGAGAGGTGTGCAGATGGGTCTCATACAAATACATTCTGTCTTCCTCCTGGTTTTTTCCTAATCATAGCAGGATTTTCACTGTTTGTAAATAGAAAAATACCCCGCATACTGCCGCGGCTGCGCGCATAGTCTTTTCACGGTAGCACACAGCATCGGAGGGGAGATTATGTCAGATACCATCGAAGAAAGAGCCTGCGCATTGGCTGTGTACATGATCGAAACGGGCGCCACGGTACGGGCAGCAGCCCAGCACTTTGGCATCTCCAAATCTACCGTTCATAAAGACCTGTCCCAACGCCTGCCCCGGTGCAATATGCACCTGTATGTGCAGGTGCGTCAGGTTTTGGATGTCAACAAACAAGAGCGCCATATTCGGGGCGGAATGGCCACCCGGCGAAAATACAGAGGCGATCCATAAATTTAAGCCCGGTGGTATCACCGGGCTTTCCTATGCTTTACAAAGCGCGAAAAAAATGTTATACTGACGAATAAGAGTAATTTACGGAGGGGATAGCATTGCAAGAGGATACTGTCAGCCTGGAAGAGCTGATCGCGGATGCCAACGACTGCCTGCGCAGAACAGAGCATTCGTCTTCCGACCGTGACCTGATCCCAACACAAAAACCGTCCTCCCGAAAGAGAAAAAAAGGCCCCCGCAAGGCATTGCTTGCCCTTGCGGTGGCGGCGGTCATTTTGCTGGAAACCCTGCTTTTGTTAGCAGGAACTCTATACGGTGTGATGTTTATTCTGGCCAAGGGTCCCTCCCCCACTGCCCGGAATCTGTTTATCCGGTCGGTACGGGAAACCAGCGCTGTCGGCTTCCTGGCCAACCTTTTCTATTCGGAAGCCCAGATCCAACAAATCATCGGCGACAACAGCGCAGTACCCGATTATGAAGAAATTGACGACTCTCTGGTGCAGATCCCTCAGCCGCAGCCTGATGACGACACTCCGGACACCCCGGAAACGGATGCCTGGGGTCTGACCGACGAGGACGGCGACGGCATTATCGTGGAAATGGTGCGTGGAGAAGGCTATTACGGCTATATGATGGTCGTTCTTGATCCCAGCCGCGTAATTATGGGCAGCGTGCCGGAATCCTACGGAAGCCGGGGCTATACCGTAGAACAGATGGTAGATAGATTTGACGCGGTTGCCGGCATCAACGGCGGTGGCTTTTACGACCCGGACGGCAAGGGCAACGGCAGCATTCCGGACACCATGGTGGTTTATGAAGGTCAGATCTATTATCCGGAAAACGGCACCAGACGGGGCTTTGCCGGATTTGACAGCGAGCACCGCCTCCATGTGGGCAACTTTACCCAGGAACAGATCAAGGAAAAGGATATCCGGTACGGCGTGTGCTTCGGTCCCGGACTGATCATCAACGGAAAAGTGGTGGATTCCAGCATTCTGGACAGCGGTGTCAATCCCCGGACCGGTATTGGACAGCGCTCTGACGGTGCCGTGCTGATGCTGGTGATCAACGGACGGCAGATCGGCAGCCTGGGCGCGACTTTTGGCGATATGGCAGAGATCTTCCTGTCCTACGGTGCTGTAAACGCCTGCAATTTGGACGGCGGCTCGTCCAGTATGATGTGGTACAACGGAGAATATATCAACAACAGTGCGTCGGTGATCGGCATCCGCCCGATCCCCACCGCATTTCTGGTACTAAAGGAGGGCAATAACCCGTGAAATTCAAAAAACAGAAACCCTTTTCCAAAAACCTGCTGAAGACGGTTGCTATTTATGCCGGTATTTTCCTGACTCTGGCCATCATCGGTCTGATCATTTTCTGGAACTATATGGACGCTTACGAAAAATCCCAGCCCAAGAATGTCATTGATTCTTACATTTTCAATCTGGATGATCAGCACATTCAAAACCATTGCTCCCAGCTTATCGACTCAATCAATCACGATCTGCAAAGCGAGCATGAATGCCTGGATATCATTTCTGATGCTATCCGCAGCGGTGTCAGCTATGCCCGAAAGCTGTCGGAATGCACCGACGACAAAATGGTCTATATGCTGATGAGCGATGGCAAAGACATCGGTCAGGTGGTGCTGACCGCCAGCGGCAAGGGATCTTTTGGCTTTAAGAACTGGCAGGTTACGGAAGAATCCTACGACTTTTCCTTCCTGCTGAGCGAAGCTGTTACCATAGATGTTCCCGAGCATTACAAGGTATATGCCAACGGCAAACCGGTTGGACAGAGATGTGTTGTCCAAAGCGACACCCCCATTGATGTGCTGAAGGATTTTTACGAAGACTACGACACCCTGCCCCATATGGTAACCTATGAGATCGGCCCGTTCCTTGGCGATGTAGAGATCACCATCACCGACGCTGAAGACAATCCCGTAACCCCTGAGCAGGCAAAGGATCTGGCTTTCATCCTGGATAACTGTTCCGATGCCGAAAAGGATACCCTGGACAATTTGGTGCGCAATTACATCAACAGCTATGTCCGCTTCTCCACCAACGCCGGCGGTAAGCTGAAGGAAAACTTCCAGGATGTTCTTTTCTATGTTGTTCCCGACAGCGAGTTGGCAGAGCGCCTGGAAGATGCGCTGGGCGGTCTGAAATGGGTCAATAACCAGCAGGCGGAGATCCTTTCCACCAACACCCATTACCGCACCCGTCTTGCCGGCGGTCTGTATCTGTACGATATTTCCTATGAAGTCACCGTCAGCCATTCCGGCAACACGACCACCACTACAGAAAATGTGCGCTTGCTTCTGAGCCAGACAGTTGACGGCTTGAAGGTCGAAAGAATGCTGAACTATTAATAGAAACGCACCCATTGGGCAACACTGCACTCAGAAGCATTGCCCTTTGGGTGCTTTTTTTACAGATCGTCAGCATCCTGCACCGGTGTTTCTGCAGGATCGGCAGGAACGCCGGTATAGCTGCCCAGAGGATCCAGAATCTCCGGTGTCATAAACCCTCTGGGCCAGTTGGTTGCCGCATACAGCATAGGATCCAGCTGTCTTTTCTTCTTCTTTTTCATTTTTCCACCTCCTTATACTTGGTATTGCATATTTTCTGCAGGTATTGTAAAATACATACGAGGTGGTTTGATGTTTGACATTACGCTGATCTGTATGGGCAAGCTAAAAGAGAAATTCTATTTGTCCGCTGCCCAGGAATATGCCAAGCGTTTGGGCGGTTACTGCGCGTTTCATTTAATTGAACTGCCGGAATGCCGGCTTCCCGAAAACCCTTCCGCAGCAGAAATCGCTGCAGGTCTTAGCAAAGAAGCGGAAGCCATCGTGCAAAAAATCCCCAAAAACGCCTGGTTTTGCATCTTCACCCCGGAGGGAAAGCTGCTGTCCAGCGAAGCCCTGGCGGCGAAAATGGGTGAGATCAAGCTCTCCGGAAAATCCGGAGCCTGCTTCCTTATCGGCTCCTCCTTTGGCATTGCTCCGCAGATCAAGGAAAAGGCAGATTTTAAGCTGTCTATGAGCCCTATGACCTTCCCCCACCATCTGGCAAGAATTATGGTGATGGAGCAGCTGTACCGTGCCGAAGCCATACAGGCCGGCAGCAAATATCACAAATAAGAAAAACCGTGCCGCAACTGCAGCACGGTTTTAATTTAAAATTCTCCTGCATCGTACATCACTGCAGACAAAGCGCACAGCGGCGCGGTCTCGCAGCGCAGGATCCGCTTGCCCAGGGTGCAGACCTGCAGGCCAATATTCATCGCCTGCTCCACTTCGGAGACCTCCAGGCCGCCCTCCGGACCGGTCAGCAGGCTGACTGTCTTGTAAGGGCCGGAACGCAGCGCCATATTCAGGGTAGTCGAGCGTTCATTTTCGTAGAACAAAAGCGCCTTGTCCGCCTTTGCCGCCTGCTCCAGCGCCGCCTTGTAGCTGGGCAGCACCCGTACCCGGGGAATCGCTCCCCTGCCGGATTGCTCAGCCGCAGAAGCGGCGATCTTCTGCCACCGTTCCAGCTTTTTCAATAGGCTCTTTTCATCAGGACGGGAAACGCACCGCGCAGACGGAAATGCAACGATCTCATACGCGCCCAGCTCCGTAGCCTTCTGGATTACATGCTCCAGCTTGTCCGCCTTAGGAAAAGCCATATACACACTGACCTGCACGCAGGCTTCTGTTTCCGACGCCTGTTCTTTCATAACAACAAGACCGATTTGATCTGGGCTGACATCGCTGACAGTGCAGACAAATTCCCTGCCCTGTCCGTCGCAGACCAGAACCTGCTCCCCGTTTTTCAAGCGCAAAACTCTGGCGTGCTGGGCAATCTCCCCGGTCAGCACCATAAAGTCCTGCTTCACATCTTCAGGCGCCACGAAAAACCGTGTCATCGACATCCCTCCTCTTTTTTAACAAGTGTAGCAGACAATGCCGCCGGTTGCAAGAGTTTGGAAAAAGATATTGACAAAAATTTCTTAAGTGGTTATAATACTTAAGCGCTTGCGAGAGTGTTGGAATGGTAGACAAGCACGTTTGAGGTGCGTGTGGTTACGCCGTGTGGGTTCGAGTCCCATCTCTCGCACCAAAAAATCGGCTACCCCTTATGGGGTAGCCGAATTTTTGCTCGAGATGGGACTCGAAAGAGCGGCACCAGTCCGCAGACCGGTGTAACCAAGTGTCCGGGGGACACTTGGTTAGCTCGTGGGAGAGTCCTTCCATTTCCGGATGCATCCCGTAGGGATGTAGATGGAAACGGAAATTTAGTCCTCTGTAATCACCAGCAGCTCGTTCGGCGTGCATTTCAACAGCAAACACATCGCCTCAATGTTTTCATACTGGATGGACTTTGTTTCATTGTTGATCATTTTGTTAAAGTTCTGATAACTCATACCCAACTGCTTATACAGCCAGTATTTTGTCTTCCCCTGCTTTTCCAGCAGCGCCAGTGCATTGAGTTTAATCATATGACATTCTCCCATCAGTTATGTACTAATGAGATAATATCTTAGCTTTTATCTTTACATATAGACTTTTCCATTATATAATGTATGCATTATTTCTGTTGGAGGATCTACTATGATAATAAATATTACGGGAACAGAATTGATCCCCGGAAATCAGGGCAACGACTGCCCCGGAAACGGTCTTATACACGGAGTAGAATGTTGTTGTGACGAATGCGACTATATGATATGCTGCCTGGAAAATCACGATCCGTCAGTTTGCCTAACCTGCAATGACAAAGATTGTCCGCGCAGCGTTCAGTCCAAAAACGCCGCCAGCTCCTCCGCAAACAGCTGTCCCAGCAAGATCTGACTCATGGAATCATAGTGCGCCAGATCCGGCGCGCCCTCCGGCTCATTTTCGCAAGTCAGGCCGGCAGTCACCGTATCCACAACTACATTCAGTTCGCTGCTGTCCGCTATCTCCTGCTTGCCCCGGTTCACGGCCTCATAATACACCCAATAGGCCGGATTGGCCGCAATATAGGCATCCACAAAAGCAATGCCGCCCTCTGCTGCATATTGCGCAAATTCCTTGCGGACATCTTTGATCAGGTTGTTTAAATGCGTAGCGTATTTTTCAGCGTTCTTTGCGGATAAAGCATCGGATTCGCCCTGCATCCAGCACATTCCTGCAATTTCCACATCGTAATTCTTAGAAACCAGATACTCGATACTGGTCTGCGCAAAGGCCTCAAACTGCTTATACAGATCACCGGTTCTGCCCCAACTGGAGGGAGAAAGCCACTGCTCGTACAAATTCGTGCCGCCCCAGGCGCATTTAATGATAAAAAACATTCTGTCGGGATACATTTTGCTAAGTGCTTCCGCCAGACCTAATTCCGGGCCGAAGCTGCCTGGAAGCTCGCCCTGCAGGGAAGCACATTTTACAAACGCCTGAGACATATTCGCACCGGACAGATGATTGATATACACATTATCAAAGCCGTTTTGATACTCCGCATACTTTTCCGCAGAGACATTCTTTTTCAGATATTCATCCAAGCTGCAGCCGGAAGCATTGGACTGACCGCCCAGCAAAATCACCGTAGCCTTCTGTCCGTTGCCGTCAGGCAGCGTATCGTTGACGGTAAAGGTAATTTGATTTTTCAGATAATGCCGGATGCCAACAAAACTGCATACGCCAACCACAAGGGCGCAAACTGCCACAATCAGAATCCATTTCTTTTTCCGTGTCATATAAAAACTCCTTTGCAGCAAAACATATCTATAATAGATTTTACCATTGTTTTGTCTTCCTTGTCAAACAAAAACACCACTGTGTAACACCAACAGTCTTGACAAGCACATTCGCAGGCTGTATACTTTTATCGTTGATGGGCTCGTAGCGCAGCTGGGAGCGCACCACATTCGCATTGTGGGGGTCGGGAGTTCGAATCTCCTCGAGTCCACCAAAAAAGCCACCCTTTTCGGGTGGCTTTTTCTATCATTACTTGCGGATGGCGTACTCTACCGGTGCGTCGGCCGGCATTTCCAGAAGCTGCGGATGCTCCAGCAGTTCCTTGACCAGCGCCACTGTTCCGGAGTAGTAATAACCGTCTGCAATGCGCTCATCCAGCGTGATGCCCAGAGGGATCACCTCATGGAAATCACCGATGCCGAACTTATCATAATCCATCTTCATATATTTCTTGCCGATCACAACAAAACAGGAATTTGTGCCCCAGTTCACCAGATGATGGTAGCCGCCGGGCAGACCGATGGAACCCAGGTTGGACAGAAATACAGCTGCGTGATTGGGATCGCTGCCGATGAGGGATTGGGGTGCCCAGCCGTGCTTATCCAGCCAAAGAACAAACTTGACGATGGCCACGATCAGCCATTGCGGCAGCTTGGTGATGATATCCATTGCACCGGTAGAGGTATCCTTCTCTTCGAAGCTCTTGCCCTGGTGGATCACCTTCATGATCTTCTCGTGGTAGGTAAAAATGGTGTCCTTGGGATCGTATTCAAAAAACGCCAAGGCTTCCTCAGAATGGTCGTCAAAGCGCTTTTTTACCGTAAAGGCAACGGTAACATTCTTGCGCTGGTACAGTTTGTTATTGCAGACAAAGCGGTTCATTTTCGGGCGAAGCACAAACGCCTTGCCGATGGCAGCGCTGATCAGGTGGAAGAAGGTATACTTATCCTCCGTCCGACCGGCATTCAGCTTCTCAAGATATGCATTCAGCGGACGGGTATCAATTTCGATGCTGATATGGGCCTCGTTATCCGCCCGGTTGGGCATCAGCGGCGGCATAATGCGATTCATGGCAGGAATATCCTTCAGCCAGATGCCGTCTTTGCGGTCTCCCCACTTTTTCTTCGCCATAAAAGTACCTCTCTTCTGTCAGAATATGTCGATTATAACAGATTCAGCGCCGAAATGCAAGATTTCGGCGCTGATTGCATTTATTCCTTTGTCAGGACTTTTTTCTGCCAGGATTTCTTGCCGCATTGCGGACATCTCATTATTCTGGTTCTGCCCATATGCGGTGCCATATTGACAGCCTTATAGGTGGGAACATATCTATGCTTGCAGTGCTGGCATTCATAGTAGCCTGCTACCTGCTCGATCCGCACCGCATAGAAGCAGCCTGCCAGGAACAGGATAAAGCCTGTCACTATCAGTACAGCCCGCAGCCAGGTTTCCATTTCCAGAAATGCGGCAGCAGCAATAAACGCAAACAGTATCACCACCGCGGTAAACCCGATGAACACCTCTGCGCGCAGCAGTCTTCTGTCCGCCTGCTCCTTCTGCCTGACCATATCCAGCAGATTCTTTTCCATTTCTTCGTTGTAGTTGTTCATAATAACGACCTCCCCACTTAATAAATCATTCACCGTAATTTTCAGAATTCCACAAAGCTCCAGCATAATGGAGGAGTCCGGCATTGTTTTGCCTCGCTCCCATTTTGAAACAGCTCTGTCGGTAATGCCCAGTTTTTCCGCCAGCTGCATTTGCGTCAGCGTTTCCTTTTTCCTGCACTGAGCAATAAATTTTCCGATTTTTACCTGATCCATAGGTTGCCTCCTTTCGCTTTCAGTATAGAAGTTTTTGCATTGGCAGTCTACATACCGGCGGTTGAGTGGGGAGATTCTACCGCTGGTTGGGTTGTTTATTTGTCGTTTCCTCGCAGTTCAATGATCTGATCGCGCAGCACAGCTGCGTACTCGTATTCCATCATACGGGCAGCTTCCTTCATCTGCTTTTCCAGACGGGCGATCTCCTTCTCCTTCTCGGCGCGGGTCATCTTGATGCCGCTTCTGCCCTTCCGCTCAGCGGTGGAGGAGGAAATTTCGATCAGATCCCGGACAGACTTGATGACGGTCTTGGGAACGATGCCGTTTGCTTCATTATAGGCATTCTGGATCTCACGGCGGCGTGCCGTTTCATCCATTGCGCAGCGCATAGATGCGGTAATCTGATCGGCATACATAATGACCTTGCCCTCGGCGTTTCGGGCAGCGCGGCCAATGGTCTGGATCAGGCTGGTCTCGCTGCGCAGGAAGCCCTCCTTATCCGCATCCAGGATCGCCACAAGGCTCACCTCCGGCAGATCAAGACCCTCACGCAGCAGATTGATGCCCACCAGAACATCAAATTTTGCCATTCGCAGGTCACGGATGATCTCCATCCGCTCCATAGCGCCGATATCCGAGTGCATATAGCGCACCTTGATGCCGGCCTTTTGCAGGTAGGCAGTCAGATCTTCCGCCATTTTTTTGGTGAGCGTGGTTACCAGCACCCGTTCATTTTTCGCAGATCTTGCGTTGATCTCGCCGATAAGATCGTCGATCTGACCCTCAATAGGCCGCACCTCCACCACCGGATCCAGCAGACCGGTGGGACGGATCACCTGCTCCACGGTTTGACCGGAGCGGGTCTTTTCATATTCCGCCGGGGTTGCGGAAACATAGATCACCTGATTGATCTTGCTGTCGAATTCTTCAAAATTCAAGGGTCTGTTGTCATAGGCAGACGGCAGACGGAAGCCGTAATTCACCAGCGCATCCTTACGGCTGCGGTCGCCGGCGAACATTGCCCGGCATTGGGGCAGGGTTACATGGCTTTCGTCAATGAACATCAGAAAATCGTCGGGGAAATAGTCCAGCAGCGTGGTAGGCGGCGTACCGGGCTGTCTGCCCTGAATGACACGGGAATAGTTTTCGATGCCGTTGCAGAAGCCGATCTCCGTCAGCATTTCCAGATCGTAGGCCGTGCGCTGCGCAATTCTTTGCGCCTCGATAAGCTTGTCGTGGGCACGGAACCAGGCCACCTGCTCATCGCATTCTCTCTGGATCTCCCGCATTGCCCGCTGCAGCTTTTCCTTAGAGGCCACATAATGGCTGGCAGGATAAATGGCCACATGGTCCACATACCGCTCCGCCATACCGGTAACCGCATTGATCTCGCTGATGCGGTCGATCTCATCGCCGAAAAACTCCACCCGGATGGCCCGTCCGGACCAATAGGCAGGGTAAATTTCCAGGGTATCGCCCCGCAGACGGAATTTGTTACGGGAAAAGTCCAGATCGTTGCGCTCATAGCGGATCTCTGCCAGCTTGCGCAGGATATCCTCCAGCGGCCGCTCCTGACCCACACGCAAGGAAATGACCATACTCTTGTAGTCGATCGGGTCGCCCAAGCCGTAAAGACAGCTGACAGAGGACACCACGATCACATCCCGCCGTTCAAACAGCGCAGAGGTAGCGCTGTGGCGCAGGCGGTCGATCTCCTCGTTGACAGAGGCATCTTTCTCAATATAGGTGTCCGTATGGGCGATATACGCCTCCGGCTGGTAATAGTCGTAATAGGAAATGAAATATTCCACCGCATTGTTGGGGAAGAATTCCCGGAACTCTGAGCACAGCTGCGCTGCCAGCGTCTTATTGTGGGCCAATACCAGCGTAGGTCTATTCAGTTGGGCGATGACATTTGCCATAGTGAAGGTCTTGCCGGAGCCGGTAACGCCCAGAAGCGTCTGCTCCCGCAGACCCCAATTCACGCCGTTGACCAGACCGGCAATGGCCGCCGGCTGATCACCGGTGGGTCTATATTCCGAATTTAACTGAAACTTGTCCAACCCTTTTCTCCTGTTCTACATCTCAAAAGGCGTATACATCGTTTTCCTCAGGATTATACCATCCGGAGTCGGCCATAGATACATAATCGTTATCCGCTACCACCACATGGTCTACCAATGTGATTTCCACAGCGCTTAGCGCCCGTGCCAGCCGCATTGTTGTCACTCTGTCTTCATCCGACGGAACTGCAATGCCGCTGGGATGGTTATGCGCCAGCACTACGGAAGTTGCTCCCTCGTCCAGCGCCATCTCCACAATTCTGCGAACCGGTACGCCGGCAGAATTTACGCTGCCCTCGCCTACCATCTTGCAGCTGATGACCTTGCACTTGGCATCCAGACACAGCAGATAAACCGTTTCATTTCTCTTGTTGTTAAAAAACGGGACCATAAATTTTCCGCACTTTTCCCGCTTATCCAAAATGATCTCCTTGGACTTTTCCATTCCGCAATAGCGTTCCACCTCCGGGAACAGACGCAGGAATTGCACGATATTGTCTCCAACGCCCTCCACGCGCTTCAGCTCCGCAGCGGATGCCGCCAATACTGCCTTTACACTGCCAAAGCGCTCTATCAGTCTGTGCGCCACAGGATTTGTATCCTGTCTGGGCACGCAGTAGAACAGCATCAGCTCCAATACCTGATGATTTTCAAAGTGATCCAGGCCCTCTTCTTTAAAATGTGCCTTTAATCTTTGTCGATGGCCGTCGTGCAATGACATATTTTACACCTCTTAATCGAATTTTCCTTGCTATTTTCGGAATTTTTCGTTATTATTAATATGATCGAATTATGTCGAAATTTGTAGCGCAATATTTCCTGAAAAATGCGCATTATAGCCGTGAGGAGGGACACAATGGAGCGAACTGAAGATATTGTAATGATGCTGGATCAAATTCCGGATCCCGCCTTTTTGGTGCAAGACGGCATCATAACGCAGGTGAATCCTTCTGCATCCCGTTTACTGATCGAAACCGGCTGTTCCGTTACAGAAATGCTTGCAACCGGAGTGCAGGAATATGCTGCGTTCCACAGTGGCTATCTGGCTCTGACTCTGAAACGGGGCGACCAGCTGTGCAATGCTTCCGTAACACGGCTGAACGGCTGCGATCTGTTCGTTTTAAACCACGAGGCAGATCGGGCAGAGCTGCAGTCTATGGCCTTGGCCGCTCAGGAGCTGCGCAATCCTCTGTCCACCGTTTTGTCGGTGGCGGACAGACTTTTTCCGCTGATCGGTGAGCAAAATGATGCCGCCGCTTTGGAGCAGGTCAGCAAGATCAACCGCGGTCTTTTCCAGATGCTTCGCATCGTCAGCAATATGTCCGATGCATATCGGTACGCCCAGGATTCTTCCGCCCGTCTGGAGACCAGGGACATCTGCAGTATCATCGACGAACTGATCGCCGGGATCATCCCGCTTACGGACTACACCGGTATCCATCTGACCTACGAAAGCCCCAGGGAGCCTATTTTCTGCCTTGTGGACAGCGAGAAGCTGGAACGGGCTGTGCATAACATTGTATCCAACGCCCTTAAATTTACCCCCGCCGGCGGCACCGTCGATATCAAGCTGACCCGGCGCAAGAATATGCTGTACCTGCGGGCGCAAAACACCGCATCGGATGTGCCGGGTCTGTCCCCTGCCAATTTCTATCGGCAGCATCTGCGTCAGCCCGGTCTGGATGACAGCCGTTTTGGCATCGGTCTGGGTATGGTGCTGATCCACGGCGCCGCTACCGCCCACGGCGGTACTGTTCTGCTGGAAAAGACGCCCCAGGGCGGTACCTGCATCACAATGTCCATTGCCCTGCGGCAGCGCACAGATCCAAATGTCAGAGAATCCGTTCTTCATGTGGATTATGCAGGAGAACGGGATCACAGATTGCTGGAGCTCTCCGACAGTCTGCCGGCTTCGCTTTACGGCATTGATAAAATCTAAACCTTGCCTGACCCGGTTGCCCGGGTCAGGTTTTTTCATACATAACGCTTCAGATACTGTCCGGTGTAGCTCTCTTCCACCGCTGCCACCTGCTCCGGCGTGCCTGCAGCAACCACATAGCCGCCGCCGTCGCCGCCCTCCGGGCCAAGGTCAATAATATGATCGGCGGTTTTGATCACATCCAGATTGTGCTCAATGACCAGAACTGTATTTCCGGCATCCACAAGCTTTTGCAGCACATCAATGAGCTTGTGCACATCCGCTGCGTGCAAGCCCGTGGTGGGCTCGTCCAGAATATAGATGGTGCGGCCGGTGGACACTCTGGCCAGCTCCGTTGCCAGCTTTACCCGCTGAGCCTCGCCGCCGGACAGCGTCGTGCTGGACTGACCCAGCTTGACATAGCCCAGACCAACCTCCACCAGAGTCTGTGCCTTTCGGCGGATCTTCGGCAGGTTTTCGAAAAATTCCACCGCTTCCTCCGCCGTCATTTCCAGCACATCGGAGATATTCTTACCCTTATAGCGCACCTCCAGCGTCTCGCGGTTATACCGGGCGCCGTGGCAGACCTCGCAGGGCACATACACATCCGCCAGGAAGTGCATTTCGATCTTCACAAGGCCGTCACCGCTGCAGGCTTCGCAGCGGCCGCCCTTGACATTAAAGGAGAATCTGCCGGGGCCATAGCCGCGGATCTTCGCATCGTTGGTCGAAGCAAACAGATCCCGAATATCGTTGAACAAACCCGTATAGGTGGCTGGATTGGAGCGAGGCGTTCTGCCTATGGGACTTTGGTCAATGTCAATGACCTTATCCAGATGCTGCAAGCCCTCCACACAGCGGCAGGCGCCGGGACGGGTACGGGCATGATTTAGGCGACCCAGCAGGGTCTTGTTCAGAACTTCCCCCACCAGACTGGATTTTCCGGAACCGGATACACCGGTCACGCAGGTCAGCGTGCCCAGAGGAATATCCACATCCACATTTTTCAGATTGTTTTCCGTTGCGCCGCGGATGCTTAAGCTTTCGCCGCTTCCGCTGCGTCTTGCGGCGGGGACCGGGATCTTTTTGAAGCCGGACAGATACTGACCGGTCAGGGATTCCTTGCAAGCCACAATATCCTCCAGCGAGCCGGTGGCAACGATCTCACCGCCGCGGCTGCCTGCACCGGGACCCACATCCACGATAAAATCTGCAGCGCGCATCGTATCCTCATCGTGCTCCACCACGATCAGGGTATTGCCCTGATCCCGCAGATGCTTCAGCGTTGCCAGCAGCTTGTCATTATCCCGCTGGTGCAGGCCGATGGAGGGCTCGTCCAGAATATACAACACGCCCATCAGCGATGAGCCGATCTGGGTCGCCAGACGGATACGCTGGCTCTCACCGCCGGACAGCGTTCCCGATGCCCGTGCCAGGGTCAAATACCCCAGACCCACATCCTTCAAAAACTGCAGCCGGGTGCGGATCTCCTTAACGATCTGCTCCGCCACCACAGCCAGGCTGCCTTCCAGGCGGAGGTCTTTCATAAACGCCAGCCCTTTTTCCACACTCATCGCGCAAAAATCCATAATGCCGATGCCGCCCACGGTAACTGCACGGGCGATCTCAGAAAGGCGGTTTCCGTGGCATCTGGGACAGGGGGCGCTGGACATACATTCCTCCAGCTCCTTACGGGCAGCATCCGACTGCGTTTCCCGGAAACGGCGGCTGATATTGTTCATAATGCCCTCAAAGGGCTGCTCCAGCACACCCATACCGTTTCCGCGGTTATAGGTCATACGCAGCTTTTCGCCCTTGGTGCCGTAAAGGATCACATCCACAGCCTCGGGAGGGAGCTTTTCAAAGGGCTCATTCAGATCAAAGCGGTATTTCTTTGCCAGCGCTTCAAAATACATACGGAATACCGAATCCGTCCGGGCGCTGCTCCAGCCGGATGCTTGAATGGCGCCGTCCAGAATGGACTTTGTCTTGTCCGGGATCACCAGATCCGGATCCGCCACCAGCTGGAAGCCCAGGCCGGTACAATCCGGGCAGGCGCCTGCCGGATTGTTGAAGGAAAACATCCGGGGCTCCAGTTCTGTCAGACTGATGCCGCAGTCCTCGCAGGCATAATTCTGGGAGAAGGTCAGCTCCTCGCCGGTTGCCGGCAGCTGAACGATCACCAGACCGCCGCTGTGGGTGCAGGCTGTTTCGATGGAATCCGTCAAACGGCGGCGCAGACCGTCCTTCAGCGCAAGGCGATCCACCACCAGCTCAATATCGTGCTTCTTGTTCTTTTCGCAGGTGATCTCCTCCGTCAGGTCATACAAAATGCCATCCACCCGCACACGGGCGAAGCCGGATTTCCGGGCATCCTCAAAGACCTTCTGGTGTTCACCCTTTTTACCGCGAATCACGGGAGAAAGGATGATAAACCGTGTGCCCTCACCCAGAGTCTGCACCCGATCTACGATCTGGTCGATGGTCTGGCGGCGGATCTCCTTGCCGCACTTGGGGCAATGGGGCGTACCCACCCGCGCCCACAGAAGACGCAGATAGTCGTAAATTTCCGTCACCGTACCCACGGTGGAACGGGGATTTTTGGAGGTGGTCTTTTGATCAATGGAAATGGCGGGAGAAAGTCCGTCAATGGAATCCACATCCGGCTTGTCCATCTGCCCCAGAAACTGCCGGGCGTAGGCGCTTAGACTCTCCACATACCGGCGCTGACCCTCGGCATAAATGGTATCAAAAGCCAGGCTGGACTTGCCCGAGCCGGAAAGGCCCGTAAAGACGATCAGCTTGTCTCTCGGAATGGTCAGATCAATATTTTTCAGGTTGTTTTCCCTTGCACCCTGAATGATAATTTTGTCGTTCATAGGGTTCACCCCAGTCATAAAATCTTACCCAATATTATACCACATTTTTTGCATCAGCACAAGCACTAATTCAAACAAAATTTCGCCATCGCCGGTCAGTATGCACATCCACCTAAGAAAGCTCCGGAAACTTGCTTTTTTTAGTTGGATTTTTTAGGGAATTCGTATTGCTTTTTCCTTGACTTTAATGGTATAATGTGTAAAAGCCCATCTATGGGCAAAGAACAGAAACAGATGAGAAGAGAGGTATGTTCTGATGATCGCATATGCAGAGCACTTAATGGTCTTCACCGGCAACTCCAATCCCGAGTTTGCCAAAACCATTTGTAAGGAACTGGGCATCGAGCTGGGCGACGGCCAGGTCAACACCTTTGCCGACGGCGAAGTTGCTGTTACGCTGAACGAAACTGTCAGCGGCGCCGATGTCTTCCTGATCCAGTCCACCTGCAAGCCCGTCAATGACCGCCTGATGGAGCTGCTGGTTATGATCGACGCTTGCCGTCGTGCTTCCGCCGGCAGAATCACCGCTGTCATCCCCTACTTCGGCTATGCCCGTCAGGACCGCAAGGCTAAGAGCCGCGATCCCATCACCGCCAAGCTGGTGGCCAACATTTTGACCGCCGCCGGTGCTGACCGCATTTTGACTATGGATCTGCACGCTGCCCAGATTCAGGGCTTCTTCGATATCCCCCTGGATCACCTGCAGGGCAACCCCTCTTTTGTAAAATATTATCTGGATAAATTCCCTGAGGATCAGTACAACCACGATGACTTTGTGGTCGTCTCCCCCGATGTTGGCTCTGTCGCCCGCGCCCGTGCCTTTGCTGCAAAGGTCCATATGGGTCTGGCCATCGTTGACAAGCGCCGCCAGAAGGCCAATGTCTGTGAGGTTATGAATGTCATCGGCGATGTTAAGGGCAAGACCTGCATCCTGTACGACGATATCGTTGATACCGCAGGTTCTCTGTGCAATGCTGCAAAGGCCCTGGTAGAAGTCGGCGGCGCTAAGGCGGTTTACGCCTGCGCCACCCACGGCGTTCTGTCCGGCCCTGCTTATGAGCGTCTGGAGGCAAGCCCCATTGAGGAGATGGTATTCCTGAATACCATTCCCCAGTCCGGCAACACTGCCAGCGGCAAGCTGAAGTTCCTGGATGTTGCCCCCATTTTTGCCCGTGCCATTGAGCATGTTCACGGCGGTACTTCCATCGCCGACCTGTTTTAAGCCGTGTTCGGCCGAAAAGAGGAAAGCTGGCTGATCGTCGGACTGGGCAATCCCGGCAAGGATTATGAACGCACCCGTCACAACGCAGGCTTCCGGGCGCTGGATCTTCTCAGCGCCAAGCTGGGCTGCAAGGTGGACAAGGGCAAGTTCCAGGGTCTGTACGGTCAAACCGCCTATGCCGGCAAAAAGCTGTACCTTCTGAAGCCGCTGACCTATATGAATCTGTCCGGCAGATCGGTGCTGCAGCTGAGTGCTTACTATAAGATCCCGCCCCAGCGGATCATCGTTTTGTTTGACGATATCTCCCTGGAGCCCGGACGGCTGCGTATCCGCGCGGAGGGCTCTGCCGGCGGTCACAACGGCATCAAGTCCATCATTGCGGAGCTGGGAAGTCAGGACTTCCCCCGTATCAAGATCGGTGTAGGTGCCAAGCCCCACGAACAGCAGGATCTGGCCGACTGGGTGCTGTCATCTTTCAGCGCAAGCGAGGAAAAAGACCTTGCATCCGCCCTGGCACGCGGCGCAGAGGCTGCGCTGTGCATCATTGATCACGGCGTGCCGGAGGCAGCCAACCGCTACAACGGTTCACAGCCGTAAATATTGTCAAAACACCACGGAAAGGGGGTACTGATCCCCCTTTCCGCATTGTTGCGTGGAGGAAAAACCGTGAAAACACTTTTATCTGCTCTGCAAAGCATCCCGGAATATCAGAGTTTGCTGCGCTGCATTGCCGATGGACAGGCCGCTGCTGTTACCGGCATCGGACAGATCAACCGCAGCCATATCCTTGCCGGTCTATACCGGGATATTGCTGCGCCTATGGTGCTCCTCTGCCAGGACGATATGGCCGCAAGAAAGCTGCAGGAAGAGTTGAAGGCATTTCTGGGCGACACCGTCCCCATCCTCCCCTCCCGGGAGCTGACGCTTTACGACAGCGCCGTGGTTTCCCGTGCCTGGGAGCAAAAGCGGCTGCGGCAGCTTTACGATCTTTGCCGCGGCGAGACCCGACTGCAAATTATGACCTGGGAATCCCTGAGTCAGCGGACGATGCCGCCCCAGGTATTGATGAATGCCGCCTTCACGCTGGAGGTTGGCAAAGAATATGATCTTGAGGCGCTGACCGCCCGTTTGACAGCTGCAGGCTACAGCCGCTGCGGTATGGTGGAAGGCCCGGGACAGTTCGCCCTGCGCGGCGGTATCGTGGATGTTTTCTCCCCTGCTGCCGACCGTCCCTTCCGTGCTGAATTTTTTGGCGACGAGCTGGACACTATGGGCTACTTTGACCCCGACACCCAGCGCCGCACCGAAAACACCGACAGCGTAGTGATCCTCCCCGTTGGAGAGACTCAGCCCAGATTGCATCCCGAGGGTCTTGCCGGTCTTTGCCAGGATCTTCAGCTGCTGATCGCCCGTCAGAAGCGGAGAAAGCACATCAATGAGCCGCTGATCAAAACGCTGGAAAAAGATCTGGAAAAATACGAAAACAGCATCCAAAACCCGGCATCTGACCGGTATATGGCGCTGATTTATCCCGAATTTGCCACAGCGGCAGATTATATCCCCGAAAATGCCGCAATTGTTATCTGCGACCAAAGCAGTCTCAAGCGCACCGCCCGTACCCGCACCGAGGAGATGGGTATGCAGCTGGACAGTCTGCTGCAGGGCGGCCTGCTATCCGGTGAGCTGTGCGACTATGTTTGCCAGTGGGAGGATCTCTGCGCCCAACTGAAGGGGCGCACCGTCATTTATTTTGACGCCTTTGGCGGTACTTCCTTCCCGGAGGAATGTCCGCCCAAGCAGCTTTTCCCCATGCTGGCCAAGCAGCTGCCCTCCTACGGCGGCAATCTGGATGCCGCTGCCGCTGACCTTACCCATTATCAAAAAATGGGCTTCGCCTCTGTGGTTTTGTGCGGCACACGCCGCCGCGCTGAGCTTCTGCAGGAGCTTTTGGACGGCAAAGGCATCCGTGCACATATTGCAATCCCCTTAACGCAAATGCCCGCTGCAGGGCAGATCCTGCTGTGCGAGAGCACGCTGCCTTTCGGAATGGAATATCCAAATTCCCGGCTGGCGGTGCTGACGGAGGGTCAGCTGATCAGCCGCGGTGAGCCCAAGAAAAAGGCAAAAAAATCCGCCACCAACCGGCAGAAGCTGAATTCCTTTACCGATCTGACCCCCGGTGATCTGGTGGTCCACGAAAACTACGGCATCGGCCGGTTTGTGGCCATGGAGCAGATCAAGATCGACGGTGCGGTTAAGGATTATATCAAGATCGCCTACCAGGGCACAGACACGCTGTTCGTTCCGGCAATGCAGCTGGATCTGGTGAGTAAATATATAGGCGGCGGCGGCGAAGACGCCAATGTCCGTCTGAATAAGATCGGCTCCGATGCCTGGCAGAAAACAAAGACCAAGGCCAGAAAAGCCGCCAAGGATATGGCCGGTGAGCTGATCCAGCTCTATGCCGCCAGAAAGCGGCAGGAGGGCTTTGCTTTTGCCGCAGATTCCCCCTGGCAGCTGGAATTTGAGGACAATTTCCCCTATCCGGAAACCGACGATCAACTGCGGTGTATCGCCGAGATCAAAAGCGATATGGAATCCCCCGTTCCGATGGATCGACTTCTGTGCGGCGATGTGGGCTTCGGCAAGACCGAGGTGGCAATGCGTGCCGTGATGAAGGCCATTATGGACGGCAAGCAGGCAGCAATCCTTGTTCCAACCACTGTCCTTGCCCAGCAGCATTATCAGACCGCCATTGCCCGATTCCGGGGCTTCCCGGTCAATATTGATGTGCTCAGCCGCTTCCGCTCCCCTGCCGAGCAAAAGCGGGCGATCCAAAATCTGCGCAGCGGCGGTGTTGACCTGATCATCGGCACCCACAAGCTGCTGCAAAAAACTGTGGAATTTAAAGATCTGGGTCTTCTGATCGTTGACGAGGAGCAGCGTTTCGGTGTCAGCCACAAGGAGCGGCTGAAGGAGCTTGCCAAGGGCGTCGATGTGCTGACCCTTTCTGCAACCCCCATCCCCAGAACGCTGAATATGGCCCTGTCCGGCATCCGGGATATGTCCACCATTGAGGAGCCCCCGGCTGACCGCTATCCGGTGCAGACCTTTGTGATGGAGCATAACAACGCCATCATCGACGATGCCATCCGCCGGGAGGTAGAACGGGGCGGCCAGGTGTACTATCTGCACAACCGGGTGGAAACCATCGACCGATGCGCCAGCGCGCTGAAAAACCGGATCCCCGGTCTGTCTGTTGCCGTTGCCCACGGACAGATGGGCGAAGATGCCTTAAGCGATATTATGCACGCTATGGCAGACGGCGATATTCAGGTGTTGGTATGCACAACCATCATCGAGACCGGTCTGGATATTCCCAACGCCAATACCCTGATCATCGAAAATGCAGACCGCTTCGGCCTGAGCCAGCTCCATCAGCTTCGGGGCCGTGTGGGCCGCTCCACCCGCCACGCCTACGCCTATTTCACCTACCGTCCGGATAAGAATCTGACCGAGGTCGCGGAAAAGCGGCTGTCTGCCATCCGGGACTTTGCGGAATTCGGATCCGGCTTCAAGATCGCAATGCGGGATCTGGAGATCCGGGGCGCCGGCAATCTGCTGGGCGCAGAGCAATCCGGACATATGATGAGCGTGGGCTACGATATGTACCTGAAGCTTCTTGACGAAGCCGTGCTGGAGGAAAAGGGCGAAGCCCCCAAGCTGCCGGAATGCACCGCTGATCTGAATGTTACAGCCAATGTGGATCGGGACTATGTTTCCCGTGGCGAGGAGCGAATGGATCTTTATCGCCGTATGGCTGCCATCCGCACCCAGGAGGATGCAGACGATCTGTTGGATGAGATCATCGACCGCTACGGTGAGCCTCCCAAGGGTGTACTGAATCTCATCGGCATTGCCCTTCTCCGGGCGCAGGCACAACAGACCGGCATTCAGGAGATCCGGCAAAAAGCCGGCGATGTGCTGTTTACGCTGCACAATCTGAATTTCGAGGCCGTCAGCGCTTTGTGCGCCGATCCGGATTACAAGGCAAGAGTTCAGTTTGTTGCCACAGCCAAACAGCCGACACTGCGGCTGAAGCTCGCCTCCGGGGTTGACAGCTTGAAGCAGAGCAGTGTTTTCATTGAGCGGTATCAAAAATACTGCAGAAATTGACAAAATCGTTAATTTTTCGTATCTTCCCGGTATTGGTTACGAATCGTAATTGCTTTTTTCCTGAAATGTGCTATAATGACCGTGTATCACTATACCATTTCGCACGGTTTTACCGCTGAATAGATAGGAGATGTTTACTATCAATAAGGATCATTTGGATGAAACCCGTTTAGACCTTGGCACCGCCGAGGGCGAGGTTTCCGGCGCCACACAGCGCTTGAGTGTCCAAGCCGCCGGCGCATCCCCGCGGCCCAGAAGCACGCCCGGCCAGCGCTCCAATTCCGCTGCGCGCCGCAAAGCAACTGCCGAGAAAAAGAAAAAGGAAAAGACGCTGATCATTACGCTGTGCTGCATTTCTGCCGTGCTGCTGATCGCCGCCGTTATCGGTATTATTTCTCTGATTCGCTCCGACTCTCCCAAGGACGGACTGATCCAGAAGAATGTATTTGCCGCCGGCGTTGACCTGGGCGGTATGACCCCGGAACAGGCAAAGGATGCCCTGCATCAGGCCACCGACAGTACCTTCAGCAAGCTGGATATGGCGGTAACCGTCCTGGATACCCAGATCCTCCTTTCTCCCAAAGATACCGGCGCTACCCTGAATGTGGATGCCGTGGTGGAGGCTGCCTACAATTACGGCCGCAACGGCGGTCAGTCCCAGGGCTCCTACACCGTGTCCATTCTCCCCTACTTAAGCCTGGATACCGAGTACATTCAGGCTGAGCTTCGGAAATTGGGCGTACAGTACAGCACCACCTTAAAGCAGACAACCTACTCCGTCACTCCGGAAACCAGGCCCAACCTGAGCACAGAGCAGATCAACACCTCCACAGTCCACCAAACTCTGACCATCAATATGGGTACTGCGGAATATAACCTGAATATTGACGCGCTGTATCAAAAGGTTCTGGACAATTACAATATCAACATTTTTGAAACCGTTGGTACCTGCACGGAGATCGCTCCCGAGCCGCTGGATATTGATGCCTTGTTTGCACAGTTCTGCACCGAGGCTGTCAGCGCCGAGCAGGATCCCGTTACCAAGGAAATCACAAAAAATGAGGTATATGGCTACGGCGTTACCAAGGAAGCGCTGCGCTCCGCCATTGAAAATGCCAAGTATGGTGAAACCGTTACGCTGGATCTTAAGTATATCCAGCCCGAGATCACCGCAGAGATGCTCCTGAAGGATTACTACAAGGATGTGCTTTCCCACTACACCACCACCGTCAGCACAGACATCGCCTGGAGCACCAATGTAAAGCTGGCCTGCGAGCTGCTTAACGGCACCATCGTAAAATCCGGCGAGGAATTCTCCTTCAACAATCTGATCGGCGAGCCTACGGTAAGAGACGGCTATTTTGCTGTTAACACCTATGTGGGCAAGTCCTACCGCGAAGTCGTCGGCGGTGGCATAGGCCAGGTTGCCAGCACGCTGTATAACTGCGTGATACAGTCGGATCTGGAGGTTTTGGAGCGCCATACCCACAGCTATGCCCCCAGCTTTGTGGCTGCCGGCTTTGACGCTGAGGTCTACTACGGACAGCTGGATTTCCGTTTCCGCAACTCTACAGAGCAGCCCATCCGCATTGACGCCTCTATGGTCGGCAATAAGCTCACCATTTCCATCATCGGCACCGATACGCGGGACTATATCGTAGAGATCTACTACACCGTGGACAAGACCAAGACCCCCGCCACGGTATACAACACCATGTCTGAGGACAATCCCGGCGGATACAAAGCCGGTGACATTCTGGTACAGCCCATCACCGGTTATGATGTCAGCACCTACATTCGCCGGACCTCCAAGGATACCGGTGCAAAAATCTCTGAGAATCTCATTGCTACCTCCTGCTATTCCAAGCTGGATCAGGTGGTCGTGAAGATTGATGTGCCGCCTACTGAGCCGCCCACGGAAGTGCCTTCCGAGCCGACTACATTGGAACCGACGGTAGGACCCACCAACGCACCCACCTCTGCACCGACTGAGGCTCCTACCCCGGTACCTACCGAAGAACCTACCTTTGCACCGACTGAGGCGTCTACTCCGGCACCTACCGAAGAACCTACCTCTGTACCGACTGAGGCGCCTACCGATGCACCTACGGATGCCCCTACAGATGCGCCTACGGAGCCGTCTACCGACGCGCCCACCCAGGAGTCTACCGAGATGGATGCCGCCAGCGGCACAGATGCTGAATAACGCAAAACAGCCACAGTGCAATATGCACTGTGGCTGTTTTTATTCCATTCAGATCGCGCGAATATCCAGATGATACTCGATCACACCGGCAGCGCTGTTTTCGATCACAATATCATAAATCAGATCGATCACACCGCCGTCGGGAGTAATGTCAAAGAATAAATTGGTGGCGGTAACGCTGATCATCAGCGTGCCGAATTCCATCCGGTACAGGGATTCGTGAGTCATTCCCTGCTGGAATACCATTTGGGAGTTCAGCTTACCGCTGCGGCTCAAGGTGACCTTGCCCGGTTCTACGCGGAAAGTTGTGAACACACCGGCGAGACCTGTCAGCTCGCTCTCCTCATAGGCGATATCCCAGCCGCCGTCCCGGAATTCCATTGTGCCTTCTGTCTCCAGTTGGATCACATCCGGCTCCTGATCCGCATAGCACTGCTTTCCCTGGATGCGCAGCATGACAGCCTGCTTCATTGGTTCGCCTCCAAAGCAAGCTCGATCAGCGCATCGATCAGCTGCCCACCGGGAATGCCGCTGGCTGCAAACAGCTTGGGATACATAGAGATGGATGTGAAGCCCGGCAGCGTATTGATCTCATTGAAGACCACCCGCTCATCCTCGTAGGTTACAAAGAAATCCACGCGGCTCAATCCCTGGCAGCCGATGGCGCTGTAAATGCGCACAGCCGCTTCCCTGACCTTTTCTGCCACTTCCTCAGATATCCGGGCAGGAATGTAGGCCACAGAGGTATCCGTCACATACTTTGCATCATAATCGTAAAAATCCGCGCCAGCGTCGATCTCGCCGCAGATGGAAGCAACGGGATTATCGTTGCCCATAACAGCGACCTCCACCTCACGGCCGTGGATAAACTCCTCCACCAGGATCTTCGCATCATAGGCTCCGGCCTTGGTCAGGGCTTCGCCCAGCGCGATCCGGTCCTGGGCCTTGGAGACGCCCACAGAGGAGCCGGTTCCGGCAGGCTTGACGAACATCGGATAGCAGAATTTCTGCTCCAGAGCGTCCAGGATGCCTTCCATATGGGTATTCAGCTCTACGCTGCGCACCAGCTCCCAGGCAGCCTGCGTAACATCCGCCTGATCTGCCACCAATTTGGTCAGCGTCTTATCCATAGACACCGCGGAAGCACTGACATGGGGGCCAACATACGCAATGCCTGCCAGCTGCAGCAGACCCTGGATCGTGCCGTCCTCGCCGTTTTCGCCGTGCAGCACAGGGAAGACCACATCGATCCGTTCCCGTACCACGCAGTCGCCCTCGAAGCTCAGCAAGCCCTGGCCACGGACGGGAGAGATCACCGCCCGGCGATTTTCCGGGCAATTCATCCACGCGCCGCCGGGCAGCAGCGAATAATCTCTGGAGCCAAACAGGATCCAATCGCCATCCTTGGTAATACCCACCGGGAAGACATTGTATTTTTCAGGATCCAGACTGTTCAGCACATATTCTGCAGAGCGCAGCGAGACCTCATGTTCCGGACTCATACCGCCAAACAGAACGCAAACACTTAATTTTGCCATAAAACAATACGCCTCGTTTTCAGGAGTTTATTTCAGCAGCGCCTCACCGGCACGGTAAATATCACCGGCGCCCACAGTCAGGATCACATCACCGGGCTGTGCCAGCACGCGCAGATAATTGGTCACTTCAGGCAGCGTAGCGCAGTACACCGAGCCGGGGATCTCCTTCAGCAGATCCTTGGAAGAAATGCCGATGGTATTGCGCTCACGGGCGGCATAGATCTCCGCCAGTACCACCAGATCCGGCTTGCGCAGCTGCTTCACAAAGTCATTGAACAGCGCATAGGTGCGGGTGTAGGTGTGGGGCTGGAACGCAAAAATGATCCGCTTGTAGCCCATATTCCGCACCGCCTCCACGGTAGCCTCCAGCTCGCCGGGATGGTGGGCATAATCGTCATAAATATCCGCGCCGTTGTAAGTTCCCTTGAACTCCATACGGCGGCCTGCGCCGTGGAAGGATGCCAGACCCCGTTCCACCGCTTCGCCGGGAATACCAAGGATCCAGCCCACGCCGGCGGCAGCCAGCGCATTGATGGCATTGTGGTGGCCGTAAACCGGCAGCTCCAAATGGCAGTATTTTTCGCCATCGCAGAGCACATCAAATCTGCGCCAATCGCCGGAGACATCTACTGCGTGGACGCGGTTGCCTTCACCGAAGCCGAAGCTGACATAATCAAGATCCTTCAGCGTCTCAACGGTATTCTTGTCATCGCCGTTGGCCAAAATGCCGTTGGTGGACAGCTGCGCAAACTGACGGAAGGATTTTTCCACATCGTAAAGATCCTTGAAATAGTCCAGATGATCCGCCTCGATATTCAGCACCACCGCCAGGGACGGGAAGAAATTTAAGAACGAATCGCAGTATTCACAGCTCTCCAGCAGGATCGTGTCGCCCTTGCCTACCCGATGGCCGGCGTGCAGCAGCGGCAGATAACCGCCGATCATCACCGTAGGATCCCACTGTGCCTCCATCAGGATATGCGCTACCATAGAGGTAGTGGTGGTCTTGCCGTGAGTGCCGGAAACGCAGATCGCATTCTTGTAAGCACGCATAATGACGCCCCAGGCCTGCGCCCGTTCAAATACAGGGATTCCCAATGCCCGTGCGCTGGCAATCTCCGGATTGTCATTATGTACCGCAGCGGTCCGGATCACGCAGTCAGCGCCCTCAACATTTTCACCCCGGTGGCCGATCTGCACCTGAATGCCCTGGGAGATCAGCTCATCCGTAGACACGGAGGAATTCATATCCGAGCCGGAAACCTGCAGGCCCATTCCCTTCAGCACCAGACCCAGCGGGCGCATAGAAACACCGCCAATGCCGACCAAGTGAACGCGCTTGCCAGGCTGTATGTATTTTTGCAATTCTAAAGTATCGTTCTGCATACGCTTGCATCTCCAATACGAAATATCGTTAACTAATGTATTATATAGCATTTTTAAGGATTTTACAACTATAAAATACAGGAAAAATTGATTTTATAGGCACAATCCGCTCCAAAAGCCATAATTCTTGCTTTTGCTGCGCAATTCATATATAATGTTCATAAGACGCTGTATCGGAGGCATTCTATGAAACCGTTAACTGTCATCATTCTCGGTGCCGGCGACCGGGGCACTATTTATGCCCGCATTATGTCCCAAATGCCGGAAAAATTCCGGGTCGTCGCCGTTGCCGATCCTCAGAAAGGCCACCGGGACCGGGTGAAAGAGCTCTGTTCCCTCCCGGAAGAAGCCTGCTATCATTCCTGGGAATCCATTTTGCAGCAACCCAAAATGGCAGATCTTGCTGTCATTGCCACAATGGATCGGGATCACTATGCCCCGGCAATGCAGGCCATCGAATTGGGCTATCATCTGCTGCTGGAAAAGCCTGCAGCTCCCACAGTTCAGGAATGTGCGGATATTGTCCACGCCGCTGAGGAAAAAGGTGTCAGCATTCTGGTTTGCCATGTGCTGCGCTATACGCCCTTCTACGGCCGTATCAAGCAGCTGCTGGATTCCGATACCGTCGGCAAAATCGTGTCCGTCATTGCCGTAGAAGCGGTTGGAAATGTTCACCAAAGCCACAGCTTTGTCCGCGGCAACTGGCACAGTGAAGGCGAATCCACACCGATGCTGCTGCAGAAAAGCTGCCACGATATGGACATTCTGCAATGGCTCATCGGCAAACCCTGCAAGAAGATCCAATCCTTCGGCGCGCTTACCTATTTCCGTCCGGAAAATGCTCCGGAGGGCGCACCCATACGCTGCGCTGAGGGTGGCTGTCCCATTGCCGATACTTGCCCCTACAACTGCATCAAGCTCTATTATGATGATAAGGAGAACGACTGGTTCCGCGGTGCAGCCACCAACGGCATTTCCGCTGCAGCCAAACCCACGGACGCTGAGGTCCTGCAGGCTCTGCAGACCACAGACTACGGTCTGTGTGTGTTCCGTGCCAATAACGATATGGTGGATCATCAGATCGTGAATATGGAATTTGCCGATCAAATTACCGTCAGCTTCTCAATGAATGCCTTTAATGCCGGCGGCAGATACATCCGTATTTTCGGCACAAAGGGCGAGCTGTACGCCAATATGAGCGACAGCGAGATCACAGTCTATACCTTTGCCGACCGAAAGCGCTTCACCGTCCCCGTCAACGAAGAGAATTCTGATCTCAGCGGTCACGGCGGCGGCGATACCGGCATCATCCGGGAGCTGTACGACTATTTGAACGGCAATTACACCGGCTATCGCGCCGCAGATATCGCCACATCGGTAAAGAATCATCTGCTCTGCTTCGCCGCTGAGGAGTCCCGTCACAAAAATACCGTGGTAGATCTGGATGCTTTCTTCGCCCAATACAACATTCAAAATCAATATTAAAAAACCGGGGAGCGACCGCTCCCCGGTTTTTCAGTGATGATGATGGTGGTGATGCTCGCAGTCTGTGCGGACGCGGCAATTCCCGTCCAGACATTCCTCCTGCTCCCCTTCCAGCTCCAGCGTGGCGTGGGCGATGCCGTGCTCCCGAAGCTCCGTCTTCACTGCCCTTTTTACCTGCAAGGGCTCGCCGTCTGTCACAATATGCATCGTTGCGCAATTCTGCGCGCCGTCCAGACTCCAAATATGGATGTGATGCACATCCAAAACACCGTCGAGCTGTGTCAAATGGTGCTTGATCTCCTCAATATTCACATCCCTGGGGATCTTCACCAGAAACAGCTCCAGTGCCTCCTTCAGATGGGAAAACGCGT
The DNA here is from genome assembly GCA_017410075.1 of Oscillospiraceae bacterium. GTDB lineage: Bacteria > Bacillota > Clostridia > Oscillospirales > Oscillospiraceae > Faecousia. The sequence goes on from JAFQRK010000032.1 coordinate 73,998, forward strand.
GGATGAAGATGTAAACCGCAACGCAAATGGACAAAATCGGATCGATCAGCCGGAAATCCGTAAAGCGCATCACAATGGCTCCGACCAGCACCACTGCCCAGCCCAGCACATCCTCCAGCATATGCAGATTCACCGCTTTTTGATTCAGCGAGTCCCCCTGCCGGGTAAAAAATGCCGCCAGGAGATTGACAGCCACGCCGATCACCGCAAAAAGGATCATCCCGTCATAATGGATCTGCTGCGGATCAAAGATCCGCGCCGCCGCGTTGATCACCACCAAAACCGACCCCACCAGCAGGATCAGCACCGTGATCACGCTGCCCATCACGGAATACCGCAGATAGCCGTAGGTGTAAACATCGTCCGGCTGACGCTTGCTCTTTTTCTCCAGAAAATAGGAAATGCCAATGCTGGCGGCATCGCCGATATCGTGCAGCGCGTCGGACATAATCGCCACGCTGTTGGTAAAAAATCCGCCGATCAGTTCAAAGATCGAAAACGCCAGGTTCAAAACAAAGGCAGCCAGGATATTCTTATCACTCCTCATTGCGTTCCTCCCTGAATTTATGGGTGAGGTGGTTGAGTGAAATGTTAAAAATATCGCAAACATGGTCATCGTCCAGCGAATAAAAGACCTGCTTGCCCTGCTTTTCGCATTTCACAAAGCCCGCTGTCTTCAGTTTATTCAGCTGATGGGAAATTGATGACTTGGTCATAAAAAGAACATTTGCCAGATCGCAAACGCACATCGGGCTTTCCTTCAGCGCAAACAGGATCCTGCACCGTGTTCCGTCGCCGATCACGCTGAAAAAATGGGCAATATCGTGAATGACGCCGCTTTCCGGCATCGCAGCCTTGGTTTTTGCCACCAATTCCGTGTCGATGGGATGGCAGTCGCAAATAAATTCATTTTTCGGCATATATAAGCCCTCCTTAGTTGAATGTCCGTGCAACTATTATAATTGAATGAGTGTTCACTTGTCAAGAGCAGACTAAACGCCCCAACATAAATATTGGGGCGTTTAGCTTCTTCTTAATTTTTAGGTGTTTCTGCAGCACAAATAAGCTTAATGCTAACATTATCAATAATACTGGCGACCTTCTCCGGCAAAATCGCAGCAATCGTATTAACAATTGCTACAGCTAATTGTTGATCCTCGGCGGTAACACTAACATTAAATACTTGTGTATCGTCTACAGATTGAATTGTCAGCATTTTAGAAAGCTGATCGCTCGAGAGCGAACAACCGGATTGCCGAATAACTGTCTCCATGGTCGCATCGCTCCGCAAGATTGCCTCAATCGTATTAATTAAACTTACCGGTGCTGACAGATCACTTGACGAAATGCTACTATCTTCATATTTATTGTAATAATTCGCATACAGCGCAGCAGTAGCTGTGTATGTAACTAGTTCACTCTCATTGGAATTAGCACATTCACAGCAGTCGCATTTATGCGCACAAGAAGTTAATGTCGCTACAAGCAAGACCACGAAGCAAAATAACGCCAGTGATTTCTTCATAACATCACCTGAATCTAATATATCTAAAAGCATTATATCAACAAAACAAAAACATTGCAACAAAAAACTCCACCATTACTGGTGGAGTTCTCTGTGTTTGCGTTACCAATTTTTGCGGTTAGGGCAACTATCGTCATGCCGTCGCAACAGTCCGGTGGACTGTAATGAGGATATCCTCATTACGTACCTTATGCCGATAAAATAATAATGCCGACAAGTGTGGCTTTTGTTAATGCTTGCAATATATTTTTCAACAAACATCGGCATTAGTTTTTCGATCAGCTTTTAATGTAGATCCTCATCGTTTCCATATTTGAATGACCCAACCATTTCAACCAAAGATTAATACCCTCCCGCAGTAGAGCAAACCACTCTGCTGCGGATTTTTTTGTAACTTTTTTCGCACTAATGTCGAAAAATAGGAACATACCTATTGACAATATTTCTTGAAATGCGTATAATTAGGTATGTAACTAAAAAGGAGCGTTACCAAATGTAGCGAAAGGAGTACACTGCATGGCTCGAAGAGAGAGATTTCAAACAAAATTGGAAATTATCAAACTTGCCTCTGAAATGTTCCTAACCCAAGGGTACACAGATGCATCCACAAAAAAGTTGGCTGAGGAATTAGATATTAGTTTAGGAAACCTTAACTACCATTTCCCGACTAAGGAACATCTGCTGGCAGAACTGACCACACGTCTTTGTGATTATCACCTGATTGTAATGGAAACGGAAATTGATGAAGGAAGGACATCGCTCCTGGCTTACCTTTTGGAGTTGACCTCCATGATGGCAATCTGTGAGGAAAACGAGGTAGCAAAGGATCTATATACTTCAGTATATAAGCACTCTATGTCTTTGAAGTTGATACGAGAGTCCGATACCGAGAAGGTTAAACACATTTTTGCCGAATACTGTCCGGATTGGACAGATGAGGACTTCGCTCTCACTGAAAATGCAGTATCAGGTTTGGAATATGCGTCCTTGATGCGCGAGAATGCGGATGATGTTCCCTTGGATAGCCGCGTTGTAAAAACATTGCGAGTGGTAATGAAGGCATATAATGTGCCCGAAGAAATCCGAGAGCAGAAGATCCAAAAGGTGCTCAGCCTTGACTACCGCAGGATTGGACGCCAATTTATCGAGGGCTTCACAGAATATGTTGAAATGATAAACGAACAGGCGCTCAAAGAAGCGCATGGGAAATAAGGAGGTTTCGATATGGCTCACGATCTGAAAACAAGAACCATTGACTACACCCAAGAACAGCCGCCCGAGTGGGCAACTCCGCAGGAGAAGATAGACTTCTTCCCGAAACGAGCCGCCAAGCTTATTTGTGAGGAAGTCAGGCGAGCAGAAGAAAAACTCGCCGCAAAACAGACCGCTGACAACAAAGCGACCAATGCGTAAACATAGAATAAATAAGTAATATCCATAAACGGAGGTTTGTATTATGCAAGCAACAGAAAAGAAAATGAACAACAAGATTTGGCTGGCCATCCTTTCGGTTGGCGTAGTCATTGCCCTTGTCCTGGGCATCGTCGCACTTGTAAACCACGGTGACACCAAAGCAAACGCCATCCCCACCATCAATCAGCAGGTAGATAACATCAAGAACACCCTGCCCGAATTGGAAGCCGTCAGCACCGAGCTGAAGGGCTACATAGACACCCTGGAAACCACGGTCGAGAAATTGCAGACCGACCTGACCGCTACCAATACCGCCATCGACACCCTCGAAACCGAGGTCTACGGCAAGGTGGATGCGGAAAAGACCGCAACTCTCAATCAGTTAAAGGCTGACAAGGCTGAGCTTGAAGGCAAGATCGCCGCAGCGAATAAGGCTATTGAGGATGCCAAGGCTGCTAATACTGCAAGTGAAAAGGCAATCACCGATCAGATCGCAGCTCTCGAAGCAGAGCTTGAAAAGGCTGACGCTGACAACAAGAAAGCTCTTGAAGATAGCATCGCAGCCCTCGAAACTGCACTCACCAAGGCGGACGCCGATAATAAGAAAGCGCTTCAAGACAGCATTGCCGCACTGTCGGATGCGATGCAGAGCAACGACGTTTCTCTCTCCACCGCCATTCAGACTCTTAACGCCAATCTTTTCGCGCTGATCAAGACCAATGCGGACAATATCGCTGCTTTGCAGACCACAGCAACCAACCTGCAAAAGCAGATTACCGATACCAATACCAAGATCGA
>JAFQRK010000033.1 GCA_017410075.1 Oscillospiraceae bacterium
ACATTATTGATTATGCGAGAACAAAAGCTGTTATTGTTATGGATTCAGGGCATGTTGTATTGTCAGCATTGCAACCAGAAACATTAGCAGGAAGATTAGATACAGGATTAGAAAGCAAAGAAGAAAATAATAATGAATAGGGAGATGTGAAAAAATGATTATTAAACCAACAGTTACAGATTTATTAGAAATAATTGATAACAGATTTGAATTAGTTATAGTAGTAGCAAAAAGATCCCCTCCCCCATTGATGCTGAGATCGCAGTCGAGACTGTTCCCTCCGATGCCATTCCTGCTGACAAGGAAGGCCTGGACATCGGCGAGGCTTCCCGCGCTCTGTTCGCAGAGGCTGCAAAGGCTGCAAAGACTGTTGTTTGGAACGGCCCCATGGGCGTGTTCGAGAATCCCACTCTGGCAAAGGGCACCATCGCTGTTGCTCAGGCTCTGGCCGATTCTGACGCCATCACCATCGTAGGCGGCGGCGACAGCGCTGCAGCTTGCGAGCAGCTGGGCTTTGCCAACGAGATCACCCACATTTCCACCGGCGGCGGCGCATCTCTGGAATTCCTGGAAGGCTTAGAATTGCCCGGCATTGCTTGTCTGCAAGACAAGTAAGGACGGAGCAATTCCGGGGACCCCGCAAAAGCGAATGGCTTTTGTGGGGAAGAGGAGAAACCGCGGAATGGTTAAGTATTGACCCCGCTGGGTCAATACGGATTGCATTACGCGTGTTTTGACGACGCCCGGCATTGCTTGCCTGCAGGACAAGTAATTAAAATCGTCACTTAGCAGCAGTGGCGATCCTCCGGGGTCGCCACTGCGCAATCACGCAATTCCATCATAAATTCGTAAATACACATCGACATTTCGGTGTAAACATATATTAAGGAGAATGAAAATGAACAGAAAATACCGCAAGACCGTCATCGCCGGCAACTGGAAGATGAACAAGACCCCCTCCGAGACCAAGGAGTTTATGACTCAGCTGAAAGCCATTATGCCCAAGGGCCGTTGGTGCGACATCGCACTGTGCGTTCCTGCCGTGTGCATCCCCGCTGCTGTCCGCGCTATGCGTGAGACCCGCGTAGGCATCGGTGCTGAAAACTGCAACGCCAACGCTTCCGGTGCTTACACCGGCGAAATTGCTACCAATATGCTGGTCGACGCCGGCTGCAAGTATGTGATCATCGGCCACTCCGAGCGCCGCGCTATGGGCGAGACCGATGCTGATGTCAATGCCAAGGTCCTGGCTGCTCTGGAAGCAGGCCTGACCCCCATTATGTGCTGCGGCGAGACCCTGGAGCAGCGCGAGGCCGGTATCACCGACGAGTGGATCGCTATGCAGATCAAGCTGGGCCTGCAGGGTGTTTCCGAGGACAAGATCCGCAAGGTCATCATCGCTTACGAGCCCATCTGGGCTATCGGCACCGGCCGCACCGCTACCCCCGAGCAGGCTGAGGAAGTCTGCGAGAACATCCGTACCGTCGTTCGCAAGCTGTACTCCTCCAAGAATGCCCGTGCGATCTCCATCCTGTACGGCGGCTCTATGAACGAGAAAAACGCTTTCGAGCTGCTGGCTCAGCCCGACATCGACGGCGGTCTGATCGGCGGTGCTTCCCTGGTTCCCGAAAAGTTCGTGCAGATCATCGAAGCTGCAAACCAGCCCACTGTGTAATTTTTAAAAATGGGAGCAGCTGCTGAAAATGCAGCTGCTCTTTGCACATAGGAGGCATTTTATGCAAACCCTATATCTATTCGCAAAAGATCCTGCCACGGCAGGTACTGCGGCAAATATTATTAAAAACGGTGGTCTGGTGGCGCTGCCCACGGAAACGGTGTACGGCTTGGGTGCAAACGGTCTGGACCCGGATGCCGTTGCCCAAATTTTCACGGTGAAGGGTCGCCCCCAGGACAATCCGCTGATCCTGCACATCGCAGACCCGGAGCAGATGGCGCTGTTCTGCCATCATATCCCCGAAGCTGCCTATGCGCTGGCGAAGGCCTTTTGGCCCGGTCCGCTGACTATGGTGCTGCCGGCAAAGGATATCGTTCCGCTGTCCACCCGGGCAAACCTGCCCACGGTGGCTGTCCGCTGCCCGGATTGCGATATTACCCGTGAAATCATCCGCCGTGCAGGCGTTCCCATCGCGGCGCCCTCTGCCAATATTTCCGGCAAGCCCTCCACCACCACCGCACAGCACGTCTATGACGATCACGCCGGCAAGATTCCGCTGATCGTAGACGGCGGTCCTTGCCGTGTGGGTGTAGAATCCACCATTGTGGACTTGACGGAGGATCGCCCCCGGCTTCTGCGTCCCGGCGGCATCACCCCGGAGCAGCTGCGCGCTGTACTGGGCGATCTTCTGATCGACAAGGCAGTGACCGCCAGCATTGACTGCGATGCTGTAGTAAAAGCCCCGGGAATGAAATACCGTCATTATGCCCCGGCAGAGCCGGTGGTCATCGTGTCCGGCAGCCGGGAAAAGGCGGCGGAATATATCCGCAGACATTTTGAGCCCGGTGACCGGGTGCTGTGCTTTGCGGAGGAGCTGCCACTGTACGAAGGCTGCGCTCCCCTCTCCTACGGTCAGGAAGCGGATGCGGATACCCTCTGTGCAGGTCTTTTCGCCGCACTGCGGGAGCTGGACGATCCCAGTATCCATCAGGTCTATGCCCGTTGCCCCGAGGGCGACGGTGTTGCCTTTGCAGTGCAAAACCGGCTGAAGAAGGCCGCCGCATTCCACATCATTGATGCGGAGGTGGAGGTATGATTTTGGGTATCACCGGTGGCTCCGGCAGCGGAAAAACCACGCTTTTGCAGCTTGTTGAAGCAAGCGGCGGTGTGATTTTGGACTGCGACGCCATCTACCATCAGCTTTTGCAAAATGATAAGCAGCTGCTGCAGACCATTGAAAATCGCTTTCCCGGCACAGTCATAGACGGTGTGCTTGCCCGCAAAAAGCTGGGCGAAGTGGTCTTTGCCGACGAAGCCGCCTTGCAGGAGCTGAATCAGATCACTCATTCCGCCGTAAAGAAGGAAGTCCTGCGCATTTTGGAAAGCAAGCCAACCCTTGCCGCCATTGATGCCATTGGGCTTTTTGAAAGCGGTCTGGATGCTTTGTGCGATGCAACTGTGGCAGTAACCGCCCCGGAAGCTATGCGCATCCGGCGGCTGATGGCGCGCGATGGCATTTCCTACGAATATGCGCAAAAACGCATCCGTGCCCAGCATCCCGACCAATGGTATGCCGGCAAATGCACCTACACCCTGGAAAATGACGGCTGTCCCGATGGGTTCCGGGTGAAATGTATTGCATTTTTGCGTCACTTGGGTATAATGAAAGCAGAATGATCAAGAAAGGAAACAAAAATTATGACTGCTGATGAACTGCGCGAATCCCTGCTGGCTGCGCCGAAGAACGGCTATGCCCGCATTACTGCTGAGCAACGCGATCAGATGGAAGCCTACTGCCGGCGCTATATGGCATTTATGGATGCCTGCAAAACAGAACGGGAAGCCACTACCTGGACTGTGGCCGAAGCCGAGAAGAACGGCTTTAAGCCCTTTGCACCCGGTATGGCTGCCAAGCCCGGCGACAAGATCTATCTGAACAACCGGGACAAGTCCATTATGCTTGCTGTCATCGGCAAGCGCAGCCTTGCTGAGGGCGCAAATATCTGCGCCGCCCATGTGGACTCTCCCCGTATGGACTTGAAGCCCAATCCCCTTTATGAAGATGCAGAGATCGCCTTCTTCAAGACCCATTACTACGGCGGCATCAAGAAGTACCAGTGGGTCACCATTCCCCTGGCACTCCACGGTGTTGTCTACCGCAAGGACGGCTCTGTGATCACTGTTACGATCGGTGAAGACGACACCGATCCCGTGCTGATGGTCTCCGACCTTCTGCCCCATCTGGCAGCAGAACAGATGCAGAAGCCTCTGGCCAAGGGCATCGTAGGCGAGCAGCTGAATGTGATCCTGGGAACAGAGCCTATCGAGGGCGAAGGCAGCGATATGGTAAAGCTGAATGTGATGAAGCTGCTGAACGAAAAATACGGTCTAATTGAGAATGATTTTCTGTCTGCTGAGCTGACTGTCGTTCCCGCCGGCCGCTGCCGTGAGGTAGGCTTGGATCGCAGCCTGCTCGGTGCTTACGGCCACGACGATCGGGTCTGTGCATATGCTGAGCTGGAAGCCCTGTTCTCCCTCGACATTCCCGACAAGACCGCAGTCTGCATTCTTGCAGACAAGGAGGAGATCGGCTCTGTGGGCATTTCTGGTATGCAGAGCGAGGCTTTCGAATACTTTATGGAAAATCTGTGCGACGCCCAGGGTGTGAAGCTGAGCCAGTGCTTTGCCAACTCCTTCTGCCTGTCTGCCGATGTTTCCAATGCCTTTGATCCCAATTTCCCCGAGACCTGCGACCGCCGCAACAACTCCGCATTGAACTACGGCGTTGCCATCTGCAAGTATACCGGCTCCCGGGGCAAGGGCGGTGCATCTGACGCCTCCGCGGAAGCGATGGGTCACATCCGCACCACCTTCGAAAATGCCGGCGTCATCTGGCAGATCGCCACGCTGGGCAAGGTAGATCAGGGCGGTGGCGGCACTGTGGCCGCTTATATGGCAAACCGCAACATCGTCACTGTGGATGCCGGTGTGCCCGTCTTAAGTATGCACGCGCCCATCGAGTTGGTTTCCAAGCTGGACTGCTACGAGACCATGCTGGCCTGCAAGGCGATCTATCTGGCATAATAGATCATTTTACAGCCCCCTCTGACGAGCAATGTCATTAAGTTAAGGCGAGTTTTAGGAAATCTTTGCTTTCGAGATGGCATTGACGCCAAAAACGCATTAAGTTAAGGGGCTAACAAAGAGAAGACTCCCAGCCGATTGTGGCCTGGGAGTCTTTTTCTGCGTAGAATGTGTTATTTGTTGTTTTTAGGGCACGGCTTGTAGGCAAGAGCGAAAAGTAGCCCTTGCCTCTTATGCCGCTACACGATACACAAACCCTGTAAATCCTTTAGGTCTTAACTTTCGCTTGTCTTGACGACCTGGTCGTACCGCTTCGATATACTTGCTTATTTCTTCTATCAATTTCAGACCGTTGGATATATTTTGCCTATGGTATTTTTTGCAAAGATAGACGGCCATCTTGAAATTTACTTGATAAGCATGGACAGCATGCTCCTTCTTTTTAACAACAACTGCGCCGACAATACGGGTGCTGTAGTTATACATAATCAAGGCAGCATAAATCTCCTGCATAACAAGATCTTCTTTCTTGCTATGTAGGTTGATAAGGCCAACAGTGTACTTTATATCGCGGAAAGCGGTTTCAATACCCCAGCGCATATGGTAGAGATCCTTGATATCTTCGATAGAGAAAACGAAACGAGGCAGCGTAGTAACGATGGTTTCATACTTATCATCACTAATCTGAAAGCGGACAACTCGGAACTTCATTGTGTATGGAGATGCAAAATCCCATGTTCTGATCTTGGTCTTTTGGCTATTGGTTTTGCCTTTTTTGCTTGCTGTTGGGATACGCACACGATGCCTTTCCTTGTCTTCCTTGGTTTGGGTGGTTGTAATCTCAAATTCAATATCCTGGTCAAGTTCTTTCATAGGCAGCTTTCGGATTTCACGCATGCTGCCCTCTTCCTCTCTCACTCTGCAAGCAAAGTCGACATTTTCTTTTTCGATGAGGTGCGCGAATAAATTGTAGCCTTCATATCCGCGGTCCAGTAAAATGATGTTCCTTCCTTGGAAATCATTGCGCTGCAACATTGTAATCAAGGCTTTGTGCTCGTCCATCTTGGGTCTGGGTTGAAGCTCAACATCCAATACAGTCTTATTAAGGATATCAAAAAGCGTATTCATTTGGGTCTGATTCAGTCCATGAGGAGCGTCAGACTTGCACGAAAAGCTTTCCAGGTTAGGGTCGCGCGGCTGATTGATAGCGGAACTATCGACTGCTAAAACACGGTATTCTTTATATTTCTGACGGATTACTTCAGTTTTATTATATTGACACAGCAAATCATAGAATGCAGAACTTTTGATTTTGCTACGCTGTTGCACCAGGGCAGAAGGTGTGATTGAAGTATTGTACTGCTCAAAGTATTTGTGAAGTTCCTTTGCTAAAGATCCTCCCTCCATCGTCACCAGCAGACTCATCGCATCACGCATATTCAGTTTGCGCTCTCGGGTGAAGTCGGCATCCGGATTATGGACATACTCTGCCCGTCGGTCAGTAATATAGGTTATGGCATTTTCTAAATTGCGCTTAGCTTCATCAGCAACAGACAGCTTGCCCATATTCCGTTCCTCCTTTCGCACAAATTTGTTATTCTCCCTATGGTTATTCGATTAACGAATATGCAGTTGTTTTTCTAGTTCACGAATCCTGGATCTTAGCCGGATAACCTCCAACTGAAGCTCTTTTTTAGTCATGCCTGTTACGCGGCAATCCTCGATCTTTTCCCTGATTTCGCTGTGCCGATAAAGAAATGGTCTTGATACGCTGGCAGCGAGAGAAACCGTATAAAAGTTTACTGACTCTCCATTTTCCAGCATCTGCAAAATTATTTGCATCGTATGTAACACCTTTTCTTGAGATCGCTGCTTGGTTGCGCTAATTAAATTATCCATATGTATTGCCCCTTTACAATTTTTCGGAGTTCAGGTACTGCCTATAACCGTATTATAACGTGTGGCAAGAGGAAATTCAGCTACCTCAAAAATCCACCCCAATCAAGAGGGTTGAGTCTTCATTTAGGTGGACCTGAAAAACCCGCAGGGCAAATTGCCTTGCGGGTTGTGGATTATAATAAGATTATTTATTTGCGGCACATCAGTCCACAAAGTAGAATGTACTATTGCTTATGCTAGTCAAAGTGGTATAATGAAGAAAATGTCGAATTACGGAATAGGGGTATTATATGAGCGCTAGAATAGACAAGCCAATGCGATCTCCAGCAGAACTAGTAACCATGCTAAAAGATGATAAGGGAATTACATTTAATTACATGGATACTACTGAAGCGGAGACATATTTACACGAAAGAAATAATTATCTCCGTACGACATCGTACCGTAAGAATTATGATAAGCACATGACGGGTGATAATGCGGGGAAATACATTCAACTTGATTTTGCTCATCTAGTTGAGTTATCCAGATTGGATATGTATCTTCGTACACACTTACTCCAGATGTGTATTGATATTGAGCACGCTTATGCGCTCCTTATCTTTTGAATAATACTATTTTACGCCATTTATTTTTAAGAAGCAACATATTCATCTTATTATGATCGTTTCAATTTTAAAATTTATCTGAAAAGAGGGCTTTTTCCAAATTAGGAGAATCTTAATAATTTCTAAGGAAAGCCTAATGAAAATATACAGGTATTTTGATATAATGTAGGCGGAAAGAGAAAAAGAAGTGGGGTGGAGGGATATATGCCCGAACGGATATTGATCGTCGATGACGAAAAAGAGATCGCAGATCTGGTTGCCGTATATTTGGAGAATGAGAATTTTACTGTATTCAAGTGTTACACGGCAAAAGCAGCACTGGAGTGCATCGCGAAAAAAGACTTGGATCTTGCGATACTGGATGTGATGCTTCCGGACATGAGTGGATTTGAGATTTGTCAGCACATCCGCAAGCAGCATAACTACCCGGTAATCATGCTGACTGCCAAAGTTGAAGCTACAGACAAAATAACGGGTCTAACCTTAGGCGCAGATGATTATATTACCAAACCCTTTATCCCTCTGGAATTGGTAGCACGGGTCAAGGCACAGCTGCGCCGTTTCAAACGATATAATACCGGCACAAAGCAGGAAGAGGATGTCATCGTCAACGGTGGCCTGATCCTGAATATCAAGACCCATGAGTGTACATTGAATGAAAAGCCCCTTTCTTTGACGCCTACGGAATTTTCCATTCTGCGGATCCTTTGCCAGAACAAGGGTAGTGTAGTCAGTTCAGAAGAAATGTTCCGTAGCATTTGGGGTGAGGAGTATTACAGCAAGAATAACAACACTATCACCGTTCACATTCGGCATCTGCGGGAAAAGATGGGCGATTCTTTTGAGTCCCCAAAGTATATAAAAACAGTTTGGGGAGTGGGGTATAAAATTGAAGGATAAATTCGGTACGATCAGCAAAATCATTGTTATTATCCTAGCTGCGTTACTAATTTGCTGCGGCGTGATGTTTGTATTTGACTCTAGTTTTAACGGGACAGTTGGCGATTGGTTCAAGGGCAATTTCATTCAGTTTTATTCGTCAGCCAATACCTATATCGAAGCTTTGAACTGGCCCAAACTGAAGTCGTTTATGGTGTCTGCCGCAATCTGGTTGGTTGTACTGTGGACATTGACCGCAATCGTTTTCTTCGCCATTGGGCGAAAGGGAAACACAAAGAAGGTCGCGCGGGCGACTGCCAAGCTGATGAGAGATTACTTTGTTTTGGACGAAGGCGCAGTCAAAGTTCCAAAAGAGTATGAGGATATATCCCAATATCTGTCCGAGATCAAGAAACAGATGCAAGAAAACGAACGGATAATGCTGGAGGAGGTCAACAAGAAAAACGACTTGATTGCATATCTTGCTCATGATCTGAAAACGCCGCTGACTTCTGTGGTCGGCTATCTGAGCTTACTGGAGGAAGCACCGGATATGCCTACAGAGCAAAAGGCAAAGTATGTTCATATCGCCCTTAACAAGGCGCTCCGTTTAGAAACCCTGATCAATGAATTCTTTGACATTACACGTTATAACCTGCACGAAATCGCGCTGGAGAAGGAGCGCATTGATCTCGGCTATATGCTCAATCAGATGGCAGATGAATTCTATCCTGTGCTGCAGGCCCACGGGAATACTGTCAGCGTTATAGCAGATGAATCCCTTACGGTGAATGCGGACGCTGATAAGTTGGCGCGAGTCTTCAACAACATTCTGAAAAATGCCATCGCTTACAGCTATCCTAATACCCCGATCGAAATCAGGGCAGGCGCTGCTGAAGGGTCTGTTTGGGTAACCTTTACGAACGCCGGTAAAACCATCCCAAAGCGGAAACTGGATGCGATTTTTGAAAAGTTCTACCGTTTGGATGACGCCCGATCCTCCAATACAGGCGGAGCTGGTTTGGGTCTCGCCATTGCGAAGGAGATCATCGTCCAGCACGGCGGAAGTATAACCGCTGTTAGTGACAACCAGACTACAACCTTCATCGTTGAGCTGCCCCAATAATATTAGGAGAATCTTAGGAATTTCCAAGGCTTTTCTTAACGAACTACTAACCCTCAATTAGGAACACAAACGCCCTTGCTTGGTATAATCAAAGCCAAGCAGGGGCGTTTTTTGTGCTGCGAACAGAAAGAATGGAGGGTTATGGATGAGAACTCGCAGAAAAAGGTACTATTGGCAGAACTTAACTACTGTAGCGTTTATCGCTTTAATTGCGGTTGTTGCTGTGCTTGCGTTGCTGATACAAGTGCCAAAACAAGAAAATGGCGATCATTCAGATCTGGGCATCTTCCAGCCTTCAGATAGCCAATATCCTACAGATAGCACATCATCTGATGCAAATGAGTTGATAGCTGCTTTTGCCAAGGAGCACGATCTCAGTTTGGATGCTTGGCCGGAGAAGTTAATTGAACTGCTCGAAAACAACCCGGATACAAAGGACTTTGTACTGAACTATCCGCTCAAAAAGGATCTGAAACCGCCTGTTGATTTAACTGAACACAAAAACAGCAAATCCGTACCATTATTCTTCCAGTGGGATGAGAGGTGGGGCTACACGAAATACGGAAACGAGATCATGGGCCTTTCTGGTTGTGGGCCTACCTGCCTGTCAATGGTCTGCATTTTTCTTTTGAATGACACAAAGTATACGCCACGATATATCGCTGACTTCGCTCAGAAAAATGGTTACTGTGTGCCCGGAAGTGGAAGTGCTTGGACGCTTGTTTCTATTGGCGGTGAAGAGCTGGGACTGGATGTTACAGAGATACCGCTGGACGAGAATCGAATTATTCGCAATCTAGAGGTTGGTAATCCGATCATCTGCGTTATGGGCCCCGGAGATTTCACAACAACTGGCCATTTCATTGTTATGACCAGCTATATAGACGGCAAGATAAAGGTAAATGATCCAAACAGCCCCACTCGCTCTGAGATGCTGTGGGACTTTGATGACATTCGGGGGCAGATACGTAACCTGTGGGTCTGCCGATAACGAAAGGAAGTGCGTTATGAAGAAAAGCATTGCGGTGATCTTTGGCGGTCACTCAAGTGAGTATAGTATCTCGCTGCAATCCGCTTTTTCTGTCTTGGAGAATTTGGATTCTAGGAAATACAATGTAATTCCCGTAGGGATTACCCAACAAGGAGACTGGTACCGCTACAACGGTGAATACAGTAAAATCCCGGAGAATACCTGGATGCTGGACAGGAATAAGTTAGTGCGTGTTGTGGTATCGAATAGCCGCAGCGTTCGCGGACTGATCGAAACGCGGAACACAGGAAATAGTGTTGTACATCTGGATCTAGCTTTTCCTGTTCTGCACGGAAAAAACGGCGAAGACGGTACGGTACAGGGGCTGTTTGAACTCGCAGGGATCCCGGTAGTCGGATGTGGAACGCTGGCTTCTGCACTGTGTATGGATAAAGACCGCGCCCACAAACTGGTCCAGGCGGCAGGCATTGCCGTGCCAAAGTCTGTTGCGGTTCGACGGTCAACAATCTGCGACTTGTTTCGCGATGTTCAGAGCTTAACACTTCCGATGTTCGTCAAACCCGTAAAAGCCGGTTCTTCCTTTGGTATCACAAAAGTATACCACATGGACGAGCTGGCGGAAGCTGTAGAACAGGCATTCCTGCATGATGATACGGTGATTATTGAAGAAAATGTGGAAGGATTTGAGGTAGGTTGCGCTGTTTTAGGCATTGACGATTTGACCGTTGGCAGAGTGGATGAAATCGAATTGAAGCAAGGCTTCTTTGACTACACAGAAAAGTACACACTGGAGACTTCCAAAATTCATATGCCCGCCCGAATTGATGCAGAATGCGAGAAGCGGATCCAGGAAACAGCAAAGTTGATCTTCCGAACCTTGGGCTGCTCCGGGTTTGCGCGAGTGGATATGTTTCTCCGCCCGGACGGTCAAATCGTCTTCAATGAAGTCAACACCATTCCTGGTTTTACCACACATAGCCGTTATCCAAATATGCTGAAGGGCGTTGGTATCGACTTCGCGCAGGTGTTGGACAGACTGATTGCGTTATATGAATGACAGAGCTTGGATTGAAATCGTCCTTCAGAATCTCGAACACAATCTGAAGGTTCTGAAGCGCGCAATGCCGGAAGAATGTCGGATGATGGCAGTGGTGAAGGCGGATGCCTACGGACATGGCGCGGAAAGAATTGCAACGCACCTGGAGAGGCTCGGTGTGGATGCTTTTGCTGTGGCAACCGTCGATGAGGGGATTGATTTGCGAAAAGCCGGAATCCGTTCGGAAATCTTGATCCTCGGTTACACGAATCCCTGCCGTGCAGAGGATATTTGTAAATACGATCTGATACAGACTCTAGTTGGGTATGATCATGCTATTGGACTGGCTCGGCAGGGGTATCCCATCAAAGCACATGTAAAAATCGATACAGGTATGCACCGTTTGGGATTTGATTATGCAGATACAGATAGTATTGCCGCCTGTTTTTCTATACTCGAATTAGAAATTAGCGGTATCTTTTCCCATCTGTGCGTTGCAGATTCTATAGATGCGTCAGACGTGGAATTTACACAGCTACAGATCCGGCGATTTTATGAACTTCTGGACAAGCTCGCCGCAAGAGGTATCTCCATCCCGAAAACTCATCTGCAGAGCAGTTACGGCTTGCTGAACTACCCAGAGCTGAAATGTGACTATGTCCGTGTCGGCATTGCATTGTACGGCGTTCACAGCACACCGAATGCTCAAACAAAGCTGGATTTGAATCTGAGGCCGGTGCTTTCCTTGAAATCAAGGATCGCGCAAATCCGGCAGATTTCCGCAGGGGAAACAGTTGGGTATGGCAGGAGCTTTGTGGTGCAGAGGGACAGTAAAATTGCTGTTGTTCCCATAGGCTACGCAGACGGCGTTCCCAGGGCGCTATCGGGCGGAAAGATAAATGTACTGATCAACGGATATGCGGTACCAATCATCGGCAGGATCTGCATGGATCAGCTGACCATTGATGTGACGGATGTTCCTGATGTACATACCGCAGATATAGTGACCCTTCTTGGTTGTGACAAAACAAAACGAATAACCGCCGAAGAGTGGGCCGAACAAACAGGCAGCATTACAAACGAGATTCTTAGCCGCTTATCCCCGCGTTGATTGAGATACAAATTAGAAATGTATAGGTGAGGAACAAATCGTTCCTCGCCTAATTTTTCTAAAACCTTGTCACAAAAGTGAAATTTCGACACTATATATTTATAGCGGGCGTTTATTGGTCTTTTGTAGAATACTTTCATATTCTACAAAAACAACGCGAAACACTTGGAATGTGTCTCTATTTGTGGTATAATTATAAAAAACGAGGTGATTTTTGTGGGTTTTGAGAATTTAGCAGAGGCCGTGAGTTCCGCTTTGGATATTGAAGAATATGATATTTCCCCAGGCGAAATACTTGATAACGGAATCCGGCAAATCATCTTGACTGACACAAAAAATCATGATTTTTGCGAGGATTGTCTTGACTGTTCCTTTGTGAAGAAATGTCCTTCTGAAAGAGCAGTGCTGGATATTTTGAACAAACAACCCGTCCAATATATAATCAAGCGGTATCGCTATAAGTGCAGACATTGCAGACGTCTATTCACACGCGATGACGTATTCCCGCCCAAGATTCACGCAACCAGCCGATATGAAGACTTTTTAGCTCAGAAGATCATGCAAAATGATTCTCTATCACTAAAATGCGCAAGCGAGATGTATGGTGTAAGCCAGACATATGCTTCGAATGCAATCCATAAGTATGAACAGCACTTTGAGGATCGTGTAATTTCTGTAAGACCTTGCCATACAATTGCCTTCTATCCTTTTGAGTATGGTAACCGCATTCGCTGCTGTGTTATCGGGACGGATTTTTCTGATAAGCAGGTCTTACTTGGTATCCTGCAAGATTATGCACCAACTACTTTGCTGCGGTTTATTCATAATAAGATTCAATGCATCGATCGTTTGGAAACAATTTTTTGTGATTTAAATGCAAGTGTCTTCTATGCGCTTTCTGCTTCCTATAGACACAAGAAAATTCTTGTAATTCCGGATTGTATTGCATACCATTGCAATTTACTGAATCGAGACACTGGAGATGGCTACTTCAATCAAAAGAATGCCCACATAAAACGATTTCAGTCTATCCTTAAAGAATCGTATGCTACCAATTCCTTCGCAACTGCAGTTAAACAGTGGCAAGATGCGACACCGATCGAACTCAACGGATACTTTGACCGCTTTTTAGATCAGCTTGCGCGATGCATTACAGGGTGTGTATCTAGCGCCTCGTTAGGCTTATTGCAAAAGGCGGTTGCGACCATGTTTGATGTTATTAAGAGATTTCGCAAGAAAAATACGAGCTTTGACATACTGGTACTCAAGACATGGTTTTTGGATGAGGCTATACTGAAACAAATAAAGAAAACTGCATTCGGAAAATACATGAGTATGGCATATGTTACAAATTACGATGACGGCCTGCGGAACTATGGCGTCGATATCGAAACCTTGAGCACCAAATATCTGCAATAAAAAAAGCCCCCCTACCTCTTTTCGAGGTAAGGGGGCTTTGACACGCTCAGCGGTAAATTTGTCTTAACTTAATGACATTGCTCTGACGAGGGGGCTTTTTTTGTGCAATGTCATAGGTTAAGATCTGTCATTCCAAGAGCCGCCAGGCCCGTGGGAATCCCCTCGGGAGAATGCCATAGCGCTTCGCTCTTTGCAATGGCATCCCCTTTATCAGCATTCGCGCTTTTCCTTCATTCGTTCACAATTCCTTGCTTTACTTTTGGGTCGATCAATGGTAGAATAGTTGGAAGAAAGGAGGCGGATAGCTTGCGCGATTTTATTCAGGAACTGAAAAGCTTTCACCGTAAGGGCGATATGCTGCTGCTTCTGCTGTGTCTGGCCACTTCCGCCTTCGGCTGTGTGATCATCGCCAGCGCCACCAACGCTGTGAAATTTGGCGGCTCTACCCGATATATCGTCATTCAGGTGGGCGCTACCCTTATCGGCGTTTTGTTCTTTGCCATTATGTCCAGCATTGATACCGATGTATTTTCAGAACACCGTGTGCTTCTGGTGGCTATCAGTATGGTGCTGCTGCTTCTGCTTGTCCCCTTCGGCACGGACAACAACACCGGCAACAAGAGCTGGATCGAGATCCCCATTGTACACATCAATGTTCAGCCTGCGGAAATTTGTAAAATTCTTTACATTCTGATCACGGCGTCCATAATGGCCTCCCACCAAAACCGGGCCTCCCATATTTGGTCTGTCAGCCATGTGGCTTTGTATCTGGGGCTTATCGCCGGCGCAAACCTGGTGATCTCCTCGGATATGGGCGTTTCACTGATCTTTGTGTTTATCTTCATCGGTATGGCCTTTGCCGGCGGCATCAGCCTGCTTTGGTTTGCGCTGGTAGGTGGTATCGGCGTTGCAGCATTCCCCTTTATCTGGAACAATATTTTTTCTGAAAAGCAGAGAAACCGTATTTTGTATGTATTTATCCCCGATGTGATCGACCCCGAGGGTCTGGATGAGGGCTGGCATACCACCGAAAGTCTGAAATCTCTCACCGGCGGCGGTTTTGCCGGTCAGGGACTTTTTAACGGCAACCGCACCCAGGGCGGCAATCTGTTCGCACAGCACACAGACTATGTGTTTTCCTCTATTGGTGAGGAGCTGGGCTTTGTTGGCTGTATGCTGGTGATCCTTATGCTGCTGCTGATCATCATCCGGTGCATTTGGGTCGGCGTCCACAGCAAGGATTATATGCGCCGCCTGGTCTGCTTTGGCGCAGCCTCGGCTATGATCTTCCAGGTGGTCAACAATGTGGGTATGTGCCTTGGCGTTACCCCCGTTATCGGTCTGACGCTGCCGTTTTTCAGCTATGGCGGCAGCTCCATCGTTACCACCTACGCCATGCTGGGACTTGTTTCCGGCGTCCACGCCCGCCCTGCCCCACGCAGCCACGAGCGGTATATCCGCCCACCGCTATAAAAACAAAAACGGCAAGCCTGAACGGCTTGCCGTTTTTTGGTGACCCGCTGGAGATTCGAACTCCAGACCCATTGCTTAAAAGGCAATTGCTCTGCCAACTGAGCTAGCGGGTCATATGGCTGGGATGGCAGGATTTGAACCTACGAATGCCAGAGTCAAAGTCTGGTGCCTTACCGCTTGGCGACATCCCAATGTAAGCGCTAGCGCGCATCGGACACTTTTGGAATTATACCATAAGCTTTCCCATTTTGCAATATATTTTTTCCAATTCCCTGCAAAAAGAAAAGCGGCCGATTTCGTCATCAATCGGCCGCTTATTTTGCATTTACACAGGATGCTCTGCGATATACCCGTCCAGGATCTGTGCCGCTGTATAGACCATTGCGGCGCAGGGACGCCGGCGGTAATATTCCGCCGTTCTGGGGCTGGGATTGGGGTCGCTGGGCGGATTGTTCAGAAGCTCCCGGCAGACGATACTGCCATTTTGCTGCCGGAACTGCCCGGCAAGCCTCTGCACCAAGGCATAGAGCTCTTTCTTGCCCTGCGCATCCTCCGGCGCGTCATAGCCGTACAGCAAACCGGTAACCAGCAGCATTCCGCTGACGGCGCCGCAGACCTCCCGCATTCTTCCCATACCGCCACCGAAGGACGACGCCATTTTTGCGGACAATTCCGGGCTCAACCCCGTCAGATCGGCAAACGCCACCGCAACCGCCTGGGCGCAATTATATCCCTGCAGAAACAGCTCTGCAGCCCGTTCCGCCCGATCCATCAGCCAATGACGATGGTGTACTGGATGGAGCTGACAACGCCATCTTCCAGTATCACAGTCATAGAGTAGTTATCCTTCTTGAGAATATAGGCGTTTCTTCCGTTATAGCTATCTGCGCCGTATGCGGCCTCCACAGCAGCCTGGGTATCACCGATCTTAACGCCCTCCGGTGTCTGCACCAGATCGTCCAGGAACCAGAACATATAGACATAGTCCTTATCGGCCTTGGGGTAGGTCTGGATCACAAAGCTTCCGTAGGTATAGGTCTTGTCCAGACCCTCAAAGGCGCAGCTGGTTTCCTCTGTATAGTTCTTGGGCTCGCCCAGCGCATTGAGAATGACCTCCATATCGCCGTTCAAGCGGATCTCAGTACCTTTATAGGTGAAATAATAGGCATTGGGATCACCGGGATTGCCCATATTGGGGGTCGTACCCTTATTGTCTGAAGTCTGAGGTGCGGTGCAGGCTGCAAGGCTCATTACCATACACAGCAGCGCCACGATCGCGATCAATCTTTTCATTTTTCTTTCCTCCGGATTTAGGATTGCGCTTCCATTTCTTCCTTACGGGCATGATAGATCTTAACCTTTTCTGCCCAAATTGCGCTCAGCTGCGGATCTCCCCGGCGGTCAGCAACACCGCATTTTTCCGTCAGGATCTTGCCAAAATAGGATGACAGCTTTTCAGCGCCGTAGACATTCAGGTGCAGGCCGGCATCGTAGGTGTCTGTTGTCCAGTCAATACCGATCTGCTCCTGGCTGTCCAGTAAATTGATATATACCAGGTCGTGTTCCTGCGCATAGTTTTCCATCTGCTCGTCCCATTCATCCCACCAGATGGGAGACAGGGACGGCGCTTTGATCAAAACCAGCTGTGTGCCGTGGCTTTTGCACAGCTCTACCATCTTGTCCAGATAATAGTAGCTGTTTTCACCGAAGGTGTAGTCCACCAGCGGAGCCTCGGTGAATTCGCCCATAACGGGCTTCACGCCGGTTTGCATCAGGTAGCCGTTGTCGGATATCTGTTCTTTCCGGAACAGATACTGAAAATCCTCCGCTTCCAGCTGAGACCAGCGGTCGTGATAGCGAAGCAATGGGAAAATATAGCCCCACATACCCAGTCCTTCCCGCTCTTCCTGGGTCATAGATGCCTCAATGGCGTTCCATTTGGAGACTGACCACCGCATTCCGTCCAGGGTCATCCGGTTATACGGTTCTCGTTGATCCTGTTCCTTGGTGCTTTCCGGGGTGTCGTACTTCATCGACAGCACATTAAACACCATCACCTTAGGCGTTTCGTATTTGAAGGTTTCCTCCATCAGGTAGTACGACTGCCAGATCAGCTGCTGGGGGCTGCCGCGGATGATGGATGTGATACCGTATTCTTCCCACATGGTAATGGGGGAAAAATTCTCATACACCTCGCAGTCACCAATGAAAACCACATCGTTATTGCCGGCGTTACCGTAGTATTCCGCAATCAGTGCGCCTTCCCGATTGGCCATATATTTGGGCATCAGCAGCGCCTGCAGCAGCCACAAAAGCGCCAGACAAACCGCCAAGGAGACGCACAGTATCAGAATTGATTTCTTTTTCACAGCTGCCTCCTAGAATGCGTTGTAAATAAATCCGCTGGCATCGTAGCCAAAGCCATAGCTGCCCATCAGCAGCACAATCACCAACAGCGCAAAAATCAAAGCATAGCGCAGCACGGGATTCTTCTGCCAAAGCAGCTCCCGAACACTGCCCTTCTTCTCCTGGATCAGGCTGACGGTAAAAATCAGCACAATGCCGCCTGCCAGAATGATGTAATCCAATGCTGAAAGTCCCAGCTGCAGCATCGTTCCGTCCCACAAAATGCGGAAATTAAAGGTGGTGAACAGGCTGCCCATACGGGCGAAATAATCTCCCACCCGAGGGAACAGATCCACAATGCGGATCAGATTCATCAAAATGAACATCCGCAGGATCTCAAAGCCGCCGTACCATTTCTTCTCTTTCAAATGGAAGCGACCGTGGAACTTCTCATACAGTCCGCTGCATTCCTCCGACAAGACGATAAAGAAGCAGTTGAGCATACCCCACACGATAAAATTCGGGGTCAGACCGTGCCAAATACCGGTGACCAGCCAGGTGGCAACAGAGGCCACATAGACCGGCAGCCGTTTACCAAAATTGCCCATACGCTTTCTGGCAGCCTTGCTCAGCTTCAGCATGGGCTGGCTGACGGAAATGGGGTAGAAAATGTAATCCTTCATCCATTCGCCCAGACTGATATGCCAGCGCCGCCAATATTCGGCAATATTTTTGGAGAAATAGGGGCGAATGAAGTTTTCCGGCAGCTTGATGCCCAGCGCCTGGGCAAGACCCACCGCGATATCAATACCGCCGGTGAAGTCGCCATAGATCTGGATGGCATAAAACACTGTCAGAACAAAAAAGGCTACGCCGGTATACTCCGGTCCCCGCAGGGCGAAGACTGCTGCTGCGATCCGGTCAGCGATGACTAATTTCTTAAAATAACCCCACAGCATTCTTTGCAGGCCAAAGGACAGCTGCTTGCCGTCAAATTTCTTGGGGCTGTACAGCTGGGGCGCCAGCTGACCGAACTTGCTGATCGGTCCCTGGATCAGCTGGGGAAAGAAGGATACAAACAGCGCCAGCTTAAACGGATTGCGCTCCGGCTTTACCGTCTGCCGATACACATCCACTGCATAGCCCATACTCTGGAACATATAAAAGGAAATACCCAGAGGAAGTCCCAGACTCAGGAAGGAGAATGTGCCTGCGCTCGCCGCCGTCTTAAACGGCTCGATCAGCAGCGCCTTGCAGACTGCCAGAATTCCAAAATTCAGCACCAGGCAGATGATCAGATAGACCCGATTCGCCCGCTTGACGCTTGCCTTATAGGCCTTGCGTTCCTCCCGGGAGATCGTAGCCTTGTTCTCTGCCAGGAATTTTTCTTGCTTTTCCTGTCTGGCTGCCATTGCCATTGTCGCGGCGTAAGTGCTCAGGGTCGTCAGCAGGATGAAGCCCAAATATTCAATTCCTGCCCACAAATAGAAGCAGTAGCTGGCTGCCAGCAGCAATGCCCACTGCGCCCGCTTGGGGATCAGATAGTACACTGCCAGCAGCAACGCCGCAAACAGCAAAAAGCCAAACGATGTGATCTGCATATTATTCGTCCATCAGCTTCTCCACCAGGGCATACAGCGCCTTGGCAGAGTTAAAGTTCTCCGGGATCAGTTCTTCAGCAGGGATCGCCACATCGTACTCCGCGTCGATCTCCGCTACGATGGTAACGATATCAAAAGAATCCAGGATCTTATTGTCGATCAGATGCTCTTCTGTCTCAAAATCTACATCCGGATGCAGCTCATCCAGGATCTCCAAGAGTTTTTCCATTGTGCTTCTCCTTAATTTTTATTTTCCTCGTACCACTTTTTCAGCAGGTTGCGGTCAATTTTTCCGTTGGGTGTCAGCGGCATAGCCTCCAGCTGACGGATCACATTGGGCACCATATACCGGGGCAGCTTTTCCTTGATATACGCTGCCATATCGCCGCTATTGAGCGTGCCCGCATAGTAGAGGATGATCTTCTTTTTCACATTGTCAAACACACAGCAGGCGGATGCCACCTCCGGGTGCATATTCACGATGACCTCGATCTCTCCCAGCTCGATGCGGTGACCCATATGCTTGATCTGGAAGTCCTTTCGGGAAAGGAATACCAGTTCCCCCCGGTCGTTGTACTTTGCCAGATCGCCGGTGCGGTAGATCAGCTCGGGGTACAGCTTGTTCAAGGGATTCTGCACGAAAGCCTCTGCAGTCTTTTCCGGATTGCAGTAATAGCCCAGCGTCAGACGCGTGCCACGGATGCAGATCTCACCCTGCTCCCCGGGAGCCGGCTCCCGATCGTTTTCGTCCAGCAGAATGATCTGGGTGTTGCGGAAGGGCTTGCCGATGGGCAGGCTCTCGTCCATATCAAATTCCCGATTCACCTCGTAATAGCAGCAGATGCCGGTGGTCTCCGTCGGGCCGTAGAGGTTGATAAACCGGGCGTTGGGCAGAGCCTCTTTCCAGCGGTTAAATTGCTTGATTGGGAACACTTCGCTGGCAAAGGCAATGGTGCGCAGATATTCCGGCTTCACCTTTTCAAAGGTGCGGAACGCCGAGATCATAGTCAGCGCCGATACCACCCAGCACAGCGTATTGATCTTATGCTCGTTCAGGAATTCCACCAGCTTGATGGGGAACATAAACAGCTGCTTGGGGATCAGGCAGGTGGCAGCGCCGTACTTAATGGTGGGGATGATTTCTTTCAGGCAGGCATCAAAATACAGCGGAGTCTGGTTGCCGAAGACGGAATTTTCGTCAAATTTCAGCACATCGCACAGCTGCTCGATATAATCCAGCACCGAGCGGTGGCAAGCCATAACGCCCTTGGGAACGCCGGTAGAGCCGGAGGTAAAGACGATATAGATGGGATCAATGTCCAGCTGTTGGGCGCGGATCTTTGCCAGAGCACTTTCATCGGCGGCGCCAAAGGCGATATCCTCATAGCGGTAGATCTTGCCGCCGAACGCCATTTCTCTGGCCATCTCCTCGGTGGTCTCGTCGCAGATCATTGCGCCGGGCTCCAGCGTCTTGAAAATAAGCTCAATGCGGTGACGGGGCATTTCCTCATCCAGAGGAACATAGTAATTGCCGCCGTAGACTGCGCCGAAAAATGCCGCAATGGTTCTGGGGTGCTTTTTCATAAACACCACCACCGGCTTCTTGTAAAACCCTTCCCGGCTTAAGAAAGTACCGATGGCACGGGACTGATCGTACACCTGCCGGAAGGTCAGGCCGGTTTCTTCATTGAAGAACGCCACCTTCTCCGGCACGCGGTTAACCGTTTGCTCCAGATATTCCAAAATATTGGTTTGCATAAGCAAATACCTCTTTTATTTGGAGATCAAGCTCCTGTATTGTTCTTTCAGCGGCTTTGCGCACTGCAAAATTGCCTGCTGGGCGAGAATTTCCATTGCGTCCAGGAACCCCGGGCCAATGGGATGATCCCGCTTGATCAGAGAAAGCTCTGTACAGCCCAGAATGATCGCCTGGGCACCATTTCCCCGCAGACCCTCCGCCACATTGGCAAAGCGTGCCATATCCGCCGGCTTGCCGGCCTTGATATCGTCAAAAATCAGGCGCATCACATCTGCCTGCCGCTCTTTGGAGGGTACAACTGCCTCTATACCGCATTTTTCCAGCTCCCGGTGGAACACCTTGGATCGGATCGTGCCGTCGGTGGCCATAATGCCGACCTTTGTGATGCCGTGCTCTTTCAGATGCAATGCAGTTTCCTGCACACCGTTGATCACCGGCACGGGGATACCGCTTGTCAGCGCATCAAAGAAATAGTGGGCGGTGACGCAGGGAATGGCGATCCGCTCTGCCCCCTGCTGTGCAAGACAAGTGCCGATCCTCAGCATTTCCGGAAGCGGATTTTCGCTGGAATGATCCAGAATATACCGGGTGCGGTCCGGGATTGACGGCGCGCTGTAGATCAGCATCTGCAGATGCTCCTGATCCGTAGCCGCATCGGTCATATTCGTGACCAGCTCCATAAAGTAGGCCGTTGCCATGGGGCCAAGGCCGCCAATGACACCCAGCAGCTTTTCATCCTGCTTACTCATAGGTCTTCCTCCGGTGTGGCCGGGTACAGCGACTTGTCCCGGTTGAAGCAGTTGCCGTTAGCGGCGGAATAGTCATCCATAAACTTATCCGTCACCAGACAGAAGGAGGCAGGATTCGTTCTGGGTGTGGTGTCCACATGATACCAGGTATTGCCGCCGTCCAGGCTGACCAGGCTCCAGTAATGGTCGCTGTCGCCCTCATAATTTTTGACCTTGCGTACATCCATATTGGGGATGCCCAGCCGATCCAGCATCAGCTTGCACAAAGAGTAATAGTTGAAGCAGTCGCCCTTATTTTCCGTCATCATCACATGGGCAGCCTGCATCCAATCCTCCTTATCGGAGTGGTTGACATAGGTGTTGTTGGTACGGATCCAGACATATACCGCCCAGACCTGCTCCTGCAAAGTCATATCCTCCTCGATGATCTGCTCAAGGATGGCGTCAACTTCCTGATAAATGGTTTCATAGGGGACATAGTAGTCCTTTTTCTCCAGCACCTTCACCACGCAGGAGACAACCGTTTCGTTGCCGGAAGCATCTCTGGCAGTATAGGTAACGGGATATTCTCCAACCTTGGTCAGATCCACAGCATCTGCATCCACATCCCACACGGGGTTCGGATCCATATCATCCGTTACGGTAATGCCGCTTTTGTAGGAAACAGACTCGTTCAAATAAACGGTCTTATCGGTTACACCGGTGATCACCGGTGCTTCCCGGTCAATGGTAAGGGTCAGCTTTGCCTGGTACTGGTTTTTGTTTCCGCCCAGATCCTCCAGCTCAATGGTAACGATCTGCTCGCCTTCCACATCTGCTGCCGGGGCGTTAACATAGCGAACCGTAACCTCTGTTGCATCCTCATAGCTGACAACAAAATCCGCAGCCTCAGGCACACGGCCTAAGGAGTTGATATCCTGCACCGCGGCAGTCGGTGCTACGGTGTCCTTCACCCGGATCCTGGCAGAATATTCCTTGCCCTCGCAGGTTAACATAACATCGTAAACACCGGGTACATTGGGCTTCACAGCGGAGCTGTTTGCATACAGCACCTGCACATCCCGCTTTTCTGCCAAAAAGCTCTGCGCAGCGGGAAATTCACCGCCGGCCTCCATCTCCAGCTCAGCATACATGGAAACCTTGGGCTTTATAAGCAGCAGCACCAGCACAAGAACCAGCAAAACCGCAGACAAAACGCCGATCAGCGCATACAGGCTCCGGCGCTGCTTCCGGCGATATTTCTTGCGTCTTTGATTGTCAGAATAGTAGTTCATACCGTCTTTTCCGGCTGTCTGCACTTCCCTTTTGGGTGTCAGGCAGCTCCTTTCATCCGTTCTCTCTTTGTGCGAAAAATGCACATACCTTTGTAGCATAAATTATACCCCTAATTTGTGAATAAATCAAGAGTAAGCTACTGGAAAACCGAAAAAAGCAGCCGCACTCCGACAAGAAGATCGGGGTGCGGCAAAGGCTTATTCTTTTAGTCTTCTGCAAACAGTCTCTGGCGGCAGAACTTGATGATGCTGCCCCGGGTTACCAGGCCAATAAAGGTGTCCTTATCGTCCACAACGGGGACAAAGTTCTGATTGGTTGCCCGCTCTACCAGATCCTGCATCGAGGTGGTAACGCGAACGGGAAGATGGTCTCTGCGGCGGCTGATCTCCATAATACGGTGGGCTTCTGCCTGGCGCATATCCATATAGCACATATTCTTGATGGCCCACAGAAGGTCGCCCTCTGTTAATGTACCGCGGTACTCTCCCCGCTTGTTAAGGATCGGCAGTGCCGTATAGCCGGCCGACTCCATCTTCTCCAGTGCCTGGCGTATTGTATAGTCATCCTGCAGGAAAGCGCACAGCGCCTTCGGTGTTAGAAAAAATAAAATATTATTCATAAGGGGCTCCTTTTCCGGACGGACTTCCATCCGAAAACATTATAGCACATTTGAAGCCGAATAGGAGATAATATTTTGTAAAAAAAGTTTTTCCAGCGCTGAATTTTACTACTGGTTTTTGTGCAGTTTTACTAAATCAGCACTTGAAATCGAAGCCGAAGCCATCCAGCGTTGCAAAGTAATCCCTGGGCGTTTCCGCTCTGCGGATCAGCTGGAAGCTGCCGTCTTCTTTCAAAAGAACTTCTGCGGAACGGAGCTTGCCGTTGTAGTTATAGCCCATAGCATGGCCGTGGGCGCCGGTATCGTGAATGGCCAGAATATCGCCAACCTTGATCCGGGGCAGGCTGCGCTCAATGGCAAATTTGTCGTTATTCTCACACAGACCGCCGGTGACATCGTAAACATGATCCAGGATCTCGTTTTCCTTGCCCAGAACGGTGATGTGATGGTATGCGCCGTACATTGCAGGACGCATCAGATCGGATGCGCAGGCATCCAGACCAACATACTCACGGTAAATGTGCTTCTTGTGCAACACGGTGGAGATCAAATGGCCATAGGGTGCCAGCATAAACCGCCCCAGCTCTGTGAAAATAGCCACATCTCCCATGCCGGCAGGCACCAGAATCTGATCGTAGCGCATATGTACGCCCTCACCGATAACGGCAATGTCACACCGGGGCTGCTCGGGGCGGTAATCCACGCCGATACCGCCGGACAGATTGACGAAGGAGAAATGCGCGCCGGTGGCGTTGCGCAGCCGCACCACCAGGCGGAACAGCTTTGCCGCCAGCTCGGGATAATACTCGTTGGTGGTGGTGTTGGAGGCGAGGAATGCGTGGACACCGAAGTGCTTTGTGCCCAACTGCATCAGCCGGGAGATGGCACCGGCCATCTGATCCTCGGTCATACCGTATTTGGCATCGCTGGGCATATCCATAATGGTGTTGCTCAGGCTGAAGGATCCGCCGGGATTATAGCGCAGGCACACAGTCTCCGGCACTTTTCCGTCGGTAAGCCGCTCCAGGAATTCCACATAGGTGGCATCATCCAGATTGATATATACGCCCATTTCCAGCGCCTTGCGCATATCCTTCTCCGGGGTAACATTGGACGAGAACATTACATCGTGACCGGTAATGCCCACGCCCTCAGCGAGCAAAAGCTCCGTATAGGTTGCACAGTCACAGCCGCAGCCTTCTTCGTGCAGCAGCTTGATAATGTGGGGGTTGGGGGTGGCCTTTACCGCAAAATACTCCTTAAAGCCGGGATTCCAGGAAAATGCCTGCTTCAGCGCCCGGGCATTGGCACGGATGCCAGCCTCGTCATATACATGAAAGGGCGTTGGGATCTGCCCCGCGATCTCCTGCGCTTTTTCCAGCGTGATAAAAGGTGTCTTTTTCATTCTCATCATCCTTCTAAAAATAAAAATCCCCGTGTCCGAGCGACACAGGGCATAGCAACTGCATTCCCCTGATCTGCGCTCCATCCAAACGGATGGCAGTCCTGTGCATATTCTGCGCAGTCCCAGCGTGCATTGCCTGGCATCAATGCACCCTTCGGCGGAGTCCCCTTTCCTGCCCCGGCAATTGCCAAACCAAAGCACTACTGATGAACACCGCGACCTCAGCCATGGTTATATGCATTCTAACGGAAAAGCAAGAAAATGTCAACCTTTTTCTGCTTTCTACCGGCAGTAGAATTGGGTTTATTCCCTTTGTAGAGTGCAAAACAGCTGCTGTAGGGTGATTCCCGGTCAAGCGCCGGTTATAATGGGAATATAAAAATCAAGACAAGGCAGGAATTGCAATGAAACGAACGAAACTTTCCGACCGGCAGCTGCCGGACTATACTCCGGGCGAAGAATGTATGAATATGGTCACCCACATCGCCGGCGGCGGCATCGCAGTCATCGCGCTGCTGAGCTGCTGCTGGATCAGTATTTTGCACCGGGATCTGTGCAGCCTTCTTTGCGCAGCTGTTTACGGCTTTTCTATGGTATCGCTGTATGCTATGTCCAGCATCTACCACGGGCTGCGGCCAGGCTTGGGCAAAAAGGTGCTGCAGGTCTTGGATCACTGCACCATTTATTTTCTCATCGCCGGCACCTATACGCCCATTGCGCTGGCTGCTCTGCGCCCCGTATACCCCGCCCTTGGCTGGGGGCTGACAGTTTTCCAGTGGGGACTGGCTGCCCTGGCAGTCACGCTGACCGCCATTGACCTGAAAAAATACAACGCCTTTTCTATGGTCTGCTATATCGGTATGGGCTGGGCCATTTTGCCCTTTATGGAGCAGGCCAAAGCTGTTCTGGGAGAGACCGGCTTCGGCTTTTTGCTGGCCGGCGGCATTGCCTACACCGTGGGTGCGATCCTCTATGGCATCGGCTCAAAAAAGCATTGGTTTCACAGCATCTTCCACATTTTCGTCGTGCTGGGCAGCGCCCTGCAGCTGATCTGTATTCTTTTTTATGTATTATAAAAAAGGCTCCCCTTGTCAGGGGAGCTGTCAAAAATCTATTTGATTTTTGACTGAGGGGTAGTCTTCTCTCCCCCAGTCTTTTGCTTCGCAAAATCCAGCCCCCTCGACACACCCGCCCGCAGGCGGGCGTACAGAGCGCAACCGCCGCATGGCGGCGGCACTTAGCGCGGAGGAGAGGGGGCCTTTTTGTTCTTCATTCTTCCGTCTTTTGGAACATACTCACCGCTTCGGCTTCGCCGATCTCACGGTCTTCCATACAGTCGGCAAACTGCTTGCCGGACATAGATTCGTTTTCCAGCAGGAATTCCACGATCTTGCGCACCTTGTCCTCATCCTTTTTCAGGATCTCGGCACAGCGCGCATAGGCCTTATCCATTAACAGCTTCACCTGATCGTCGATGGTGCCGGCAAACTTCTCAGAATAGCTCTTGGTGGTCTGATAATCTCTGCCGATGAACACTTCGCCGTCATCCAGATAGGACACCGTACCCAGCGCCTCACACATACCGTAACGGGCTACCATATCCCTTGCCAGCTTGGTAGCGCGGTCAATATCGTTGGATGCACCGACGGAAATATCTCCGATAAACAGCGCCTCCGCCACACGGCCGCCAAGCAGTGCCACGATCTCCTCGTACATCTGATTACGGGTCAGATTGGCAGAATCGTCCTTGGGAATATGCCAGGTCGCGCCCAGGCTGTTGCCCCGGGGGATCACAGTGATCTGCAGAACGGGATCCTGGGTAGGCAGATTATACATAGCAACCGCGTGACCGGCTTCGTGCAGAGCCGTGACCTTCAGATCCCGGCGGGTGCGGACGCGGCTGCGCTTTTCCGGACCTGCCATGATCTTCATCATGGCGTTGTTCAGATCGTCCATAGTCAGCACCGGGCGATTCTCCCGGGCCGCCATAATGGCTGCCTCGTTCAAAAGATTGCTTAGATCCGCACCGGTAAAGCCTACGGTGGAGCGGGCGACCACGCCCAGATCCACACCGCCGTCCAGCTTCTTGTTCTTGGCATGGACCTTCAGGATCTCCTCACGGCCCTTGGCATCCGGTGCGCCAATATGGATGCGGCGGTCAAAACGGCCGGGACGCAGCAGCGCAGGATCCAGAATATCGGGCCGGTTGGTGGCTGCCAGAACGATGACACCGGAATTGTGGTTAAAGCCGTCCATCTCCACCAGCAGCTGGTTCAGAGTCTGTTCCTTCTCGTCGTGTCCGCCACCCAGACCGGAGCCGCGCTTGCGGCCAACGGCATCGATCTCATCAATAAAAATGATAGCAGGGGCGATCTTCTTAGCCTGCTCAAACAGATCGCGAACGCGGCTTGCACCCACGCCTACATAAAGCTCTACAAAGTCAGAGCCGGAAATCGACAGAAACTGCACACCGGCCTCCCCTGCCACCGCTCTTGCCAGCAGCGTCTTACCGGTACCGGGAGGGCCCACCAGCAGCAGGCCATGGGGAATTTTAGCGCCGATATTTGTGAATTTTTCCGGATTCCGGAGGAAATCCACGATCTCCTGCAGCTCCGCTTTTTCTTCGTCAACACCTGCCACATCGTCAAAAGTGACCTTCTTGCCATTGGGCACACCCATAACCGTCCGGGCTTTTCCGAAATTGGACATATGGTTGCCATTGTTGGCCCGGCTCATCAGAATGACCCACATCAGCAGCAAAACAACGCCAACGATCAGCAGCGGAATGACCAGATCAAAGGGTGAGAAGCCGTCCTGCGGCACAAAGTCATAGCTCAACAGAACGCCCTTTTCAGACTGATCCTGGAATACGCTGTGCATTTCCTGGCGGAAGCTGTCCGGATCTGCCAGCCGGCAGGTCAGCTTTTCCTTGCCGTCATACTTGCCGTGCAGCTGCAGCGTAATGGACTGATCTTCTACAACAAAGCTCTTGACCTGCTCCTTTTGAAACAGCTCTACGATTTGGGAATAGGTAAGGTCATCCTTTCCAAAATCGAAGATGCCCAGGATCAGCGACAGGATCAGCGCCAAGACACCAACATACAAAATAACTGAGAATAAACTGCGCTTTTTCAAATTGGAATACTCCTTAATCCATATAGATTTCCGGCTTTAGAATGCCGATATACGGCAAATTGCGATACGCTTCATTATAATCAAGGCCATAGCCCACCACGAATTCATTGGGAACCGTGAAGCCGACCCAATCGGGCTTCAGGGTAACCTCCGGGTTACGGCGGGCAGGCTTATCCAGCAAAGTACAGATCTTCATCGAGGCCGGATTCTTCTCCATCAAATGATTGTAAAGGAAATTCAGGGAATTGCCGGTATCAAAGATATCCTCCAGGATCAGCACATGGCGGCCTTCAATATTTTCCGACATTTTTCCGCCAAACACTGCTTTTCCGGTGGATTCCGTTCCCTTATAGGAGGATACCCGCATAAAGTCCATTTGACACGGCACCTTGATCTGACGGATCATATCGGCATAGAAAATTACGACGCCTTTCAGCACGCCCACAACGATGGGATTCTTGCCGGCATATTCTGCCGTCAAAATTTCGCCAAGCTCCTGAATTCGGGCTTGGATCTGTTCCTCTGTCAGCAAGATCTTTGCGATATCCTTTTCCATTATATTTCCTCCTATGTTTCCCTACCCCAGCTTCTCCACCTGAATCTGTACTGCAGGCAGCGTGCCGGCGATCCGGGTCTGATTCACACCAATGCCGCATACACCTATCAATCCGGCATCGTCCGCAATCACAGGGATCTGCAGCCGCTGATGCGCCGGGATCTTACGGTCAATAAACAGCTTTTTCACACTTTTGCTTCCACCGGGCAGCTTGATCTCATCGCCGTGCAAGCGGCAGCGCACCAGAATTTTTCCCTGGGGCTGAACTGTAAAGACATTCTGCGTATTGCAGATCTCCTGCGCCGGCTGCACCGTAATGCGCCAGCCGGGAATCTCCAAAACACCGTTTTCCGGCAGAAAACGGGTATCCAGCGGCGCTTCGCTGCTTCGTACCTCCAGCCGGTCATAATTCCGCGCCAACCGCACGCCGCCGGGAAATTCCGCAGATGCCGACGGTTTGGGTGAAAAGACCAGGCTTTCCGCCAGGGCAATGTGCTGCGCCTCCGGCTCCCGGACACCGTTTTCCTTCAAAAACCGCTCCAGCATCCGGCTGCGCACAGCCGGTGCAAGCGTTTTCAGGTTCGTTACGCCGGGGAGTTCTTGAAAATCCGCCAGCTGCGCCAAGGCTTCCTCATCCCTCCGCAGCCGCTGCGCCATTGCCGACACATTCTCTGCCAGCCGGGGATTTTCCGCCTGCAAAAGCGGCATCACCCGATGGCGGATCCGGTTTCTCAGGAAATCATCCGCTGCGTTGGAGCTGTCTTCAATGTGAGGAATGTGATATTCCTCCAAAAACGCCTCCACCTGCTGCCGGGTAATATTCAGCATTGGCCGGATCAGCGAACCGTTGACCGGGGCAATGCCGCCCAGGCCCTTCAGTCCCGTGCCACGCACCAGATGCATCAGAACGGTTTCGGCATTATCATCGGCGGTGTGCGCCGTTGCGATCTTTCCGGGCAGGGTGCTGAAAAAGGCGTATCTTGCCTCTCTTGCAGCGGCCTCAAGTCCCTTTTTCCCGGGTTTGACCTCGGCGCTGCCCACATGCAGCTTGATGTCATACCGGTCGCAAAACGCCCGAACAAACTGCTCATCGGCATCCGATTCCCCGCCCCGCAGATTGTGATTGAAATGGGCTGCGCACAGCGTCAGTCCCAGATCTTCCCGCAGCAGATACAGTCCCCACAGCAGCGCCATAGAGTCCGCTCCGCCGGAGAGTGCGCAAACAACGGTTTCGCCCGGATGTGTCAGAAGTTTCAACTGCTCTTTCAGAGCATTAATCATACTTCCACTCCTTGCTGGAGAACAGCTGATACTGACCCATCCACTGCAGCTCCACCACACCGGTCTCGCCCTGGCGGTTCTTCAGCACGATGCATTCTGCAATGCCCTTGTTCTCCGAATCGTCCCGGTTGTAATACTCATCCCGGTACAATGCCATAACAATATCCGCATCCTGCTCGATAGCGCCGGATTCACGCAGATCGGAAAGAATGGGGCGCTTGTCCGTACGACTCTCCGACGCACGGGACAGCTGGCTCAGACATACTACGGGAACATTCAGATCCTTAGCCATGATCTTCAGCGCACGGGAGATCTCGCTGACCACCTGCACACGGTTCTCACCGCTGCTGCCCTTGCCATAGCCGGAGCCCATCATCAGCTGCAGATAGTCAATAACGATCAGACCCAGATTGTCCAACCGGCGGCACTTGGCGCTGATATCCGCCACCGTAACGGTGGGATTGTCATCAATGCGAATATCGGTCTGGCTCAGCGCTGCAGATGCAACACAGAGCTTGTTCCACTCATCCTCTGTCAGTTTGCCGGTGTTGAGCTGATCCATATTGATCAGGCCCTCGCTGGCAACGATACGCTTGGCAATTTCCTCCCGGGACATTTCCAGGTTGAAAATCGCCACCGTTTTCTTATACTTTTTTGCCACATTGGTGGCAAGATTCAGTGCAAACGCAGATTTACCCATAGAAGGCCGAGCCGCCACCAGGATCAGATTGGAATCATTCAGACCCTTGATCCGTCTGTCCAGATCCTGAAGACCGGTGGACATACCGGGAATCATAGAATCAGACTGGCTCAGCTCTGTCAGCCGGTCAAAATACTTATGCAGCACCGTTCCGATATGCTCCAGGGAATCGCCCCGTTCGCCCTTACGCAGTGCGTAGATCTTCTTTTCTGCTGCTTCCAGCATTTCCGCCGGTGTTCCCACCTGGGAATACACAGTCTCGCTGATCTCCGTGGCTGCCTGCGCGAGTCCGCGCAGCATAGCCTTATCCCGAACGATATTGGCATAGCGCACCACATTGGCCGCTGTGGGGGTGATCTCCATCAGCTGCATAATATAGTCCCGGGAATTGTCCTGATATACACCCATCTCCCGCATTTTATCCAGCACGGTGACGGGGTCAATGGACTGGGAGAAATTGAACATCGAATAGACGGCTTCAAAAATCTGGCGATTCTGGGGAAGATAAAAATCCTCCGGCCGCAAAATGCCGATCACATCCGCGATGCACCGGCTATCGATGAGAATAGAGCCCAGCACCGCCTGCTCTGCCTCCAGGGACTGCGGCAGCTGCTTACCCAACAATTCTTCGTCCATGTTCTTTCTCCTCTCTCTTGAAACTGGTTTTTTTAGATCTCCTCGATCTTCACCGTCAGGGGCGCATTGATCTCATAGCCCAGCTTGCAGGTAACAGTGTAGGTGCCGACGGACTTGATGGTGTCGGCAATCACGATCTTGCGCTTATCCAGCTTGATCTTGGCGCTCTGTGCCAGAGCATCGGCGATCTCCTGGCTGGTAACAGAGCCAAACAGACGGCCTGCACCGCCGCCCTTTGCCTTAACCACCAGCGTCATCTCCCGCAGCTTCTTAGCGGTTTCCAGGGCCTCTGCCTTTTCCCGGGCGATGCGCTCCTGGGTTGCCTTGTCGTTCATCTTCTTGGTGTTCATAGCATCTGCAGTGGCTTCCACCGCCAGCTTTCTGGGCAGCAGGAAATTGCGGGCATAGCCGTCAGAGGTCTCGATCAGCTGACCCTTCTTGCCCTGACCTTTTACATCCTGCAGTAAAATCACTTTCATAGCTTGCTCTCCTTACTTAGTTCTCGTAAAAGCTGTCAATGGATGCGATCAATGCGTCCAGCGCTTCCTTGACAGTTGTGTTCTTGATCTGCGCACCTGCTGTGGCAGTATTGCCGCCGCCGCCCAAAGGCTCCAGGATCATCTGGACATTGGCATTGCCAATGGAGCGGGCAGAGATATACACATTTTCCTCATCCGGATACAGCACGAAAGAGGCTGTGATGCCGGAAATATTCAGCAGTTCATCTGCCGCCTGGGCAGCCAAAGCCCGGGAGGTGGTGGAATTCAGCGCCGCCACCGCCAGCTCCTGCCGGTACAGCCGGGCAGACTTGATGATCTGGTACTTGGCCATAGTATTCTGGAAATCGCTCTGCAGCAGCTTCTTGACCTCTACCGTATCTGCGCCCCATTGCTTCAGCACAGCAGCAGCCTCAAAGGTGCGCTCGCCGGTACGGACATTGAAGCTCTTGGTATCCAGGAAAATACCGGCCAGCAGACTCTTGCTCTCAATAGGCAGCACATCTGCCTTCTCCACCGCGTACTGCAGCAGCTCCGTTACCAGTTCGGAGGCGGAGGATGCATAGGGCTCATGGAGATTCAGCACCACCGGATTGATATAATCCGCGGCTCTGCGGTGGTGATCCACCACACATACCTTGGAAATGGCCTCCAGAAGCGGTCTGCACTCCACCTGGTCAGGGCGGTTGGTATCCACCACGATCAGAATGCTGTGGCTGTCTGCCTGCAGCAGCGCGTCCTGTCCGGTAATAAAGGTCTGGGCGTACTCCGGCACATTTTGAATTTCGTCGATCAGATTCTGGGCGGCGTTATTCTCCGCATCCAGAACGATGTATGCCTTTTTGCCCTTCTTGCGGCACATACAGCTGATGCCCACTGCCGCACCCACAGCGTCCAGATCTGCGTTGCTGTGTCCCATAATGAACACCTGGCTGCTCTGGCTGATCAGCTCCATCATGGAATTGGCAGTAACACGGGCCTTGACCTTGCTTCTGCGGTCAGCCTCCATTGCGCGGCCACCATAGAAGCTGAAATTATAGCGATCCTTGATGACTGCCTGATCGCCGCCGCGGCTCAGCGACATTTCGATAGACAGGGCAGCAAATTCATAGCTTTCCTCAAAATTAACACCGTCGACACCAATGCCGATGGAAATGGAAGCTGCCAAACCGGAAGGATTCTCTACCTCATGGATATCCTCCAGCAGAGAGAACTTTTCCTCCATAGCCCGCTTCAGATCCCGTTTCTCAAAAATGAACAGGAAGCGGTTACGCTCCAGCTTACGCAGCAGGCCGTGGAAATCCTCCGTCCACTTGGAGATCACATCGTTGATCCGGGCATTCAGGCTGGAGATTCCGCCTTCTGTCAGGTTTTTCGTCAACTCCTCGTAGTTGTCCACCAAGATGATGGATACCACCGGACGGGAGCGAACATACTCATCCCGAACCTGATACAGCTCCGTCAGATCGCTGAAATACAGCATACCCATCGCAGTGTTCTCCGGATCATCTGCGCGCACTACGCTGCCGTAGACACGGTAGCGGCGGCCGCTCAGTGTAACATCATAGGAAAATTCGTTTTTACCGGAAATCAGCCAATCCAGCGTCAGCTTGGGAACAAAGCTGCTCAGACGCTGCTCCAGATACCGATCCTGATAGCCGGTGATCTTGCAAAACTGCTCATTGGCCCAGAGGATGCTTTCATCACCCAGGCGCACCAGAACCATCGGAAACGGCGTTTCCGCACCGCCGGGATTCTCCGGCACATTGAAGGAATTTTTCACAAAATTCTGCAGCACCTTATACCGGCGGACGCGGCAGAAAACATAGAACGCGCCTACCGCTGCAGCAACTGCAGCTTCCGCTATGGCCAGCGTGTAATTGCGGAACAAAACTGCTCCCACCACAAACAGCGCCATTGCAGCGAAATACACCCACAGACCGGGCCAAAATGTCTTTCCCAGCTTCTTGTTCAAGTTTCTCGCCTCCCAAATGGGTATCAAACCCCATAGTACTCTCACTATAACGAATATTATAGCAAACTCAGACACAATACGCAACAAATTTTATCAGATTTTCCGGGAAATTCTTACAAACACTTCCGGGAAAAACCGACAGAAAAATAATGGTATACTTTCCCCCATAAATGTGTTATACTATCGGTACAGGCGCCGGGTGCAGAGTCCCGGGCAATTTTACTGTTCATAAACACGCAGACGTTTTCCTCCAAAATGGCGATACGGGGTCGGCTTGGAGGCAGATGGCTGCTTACTTGTTATGTTTTAAAACGAAAGGAGCAAACATTTTGTCTGAAAAACTGAAGATCATCCCCCTTGGCGGCCTGGACGAGATCGGCAAGAATATTACCGTTTTGGAATACGGCAAAGATATGATCATCGTGGACTGCGGTGTCGGTTTTCCGGAGGAGGATATGTACGGTGTGGATCTGGTGATCCCCGATTTTTCCTATCTTGTGGCAAACCAGAAGAAGCTGCGGGGAATGTTTATCACCCACGGTCACGAAGACCACATCGGCTCTATCCCCTACTGTATGCTGCAGGTCAACTGTCCCATCCACGGCACCGCTATGACCAACGGTCTGATCAAGCTGAAGCTGGAGGAGCGGCATCTGGCCGATACTGTGAAGCTGATCACCCACAAGCCCGGCGATGTTGTAAAGGCCGGCTGCTTCACCGTGGAATTCATCCATGTCAATCACTCTATCGCAGATGCGGTAGCCTTCGCCATCCACACCCCCGTAGGCACAGTTGTTATGACCGGTGACTTCAAGATCGACCCCACCGCCCAGGGCGGTATGACCGATCTGGCACGGCTGGGCGAGCTGGGCAATGAGGGCGTGCTGGCGCTGCTGTGCGATTCCACCAATGTGGACCGTGACGGCTACACCCCCAGCGAAAACATCGTGGCAGAAAGCCTTGACCGCCAGTTCAAAAACTGTGATCAGCGGATCATTGTCACTACCTTTGCCTCCAATATGCACCGTATCCAGGCTGTGCTGGCCACCGCCCAGAGATACGGCCGCAAGGTCGCCGTCACCGGCAGAAGTATGGAAAATATGCTGAAGGTCGCCCAGGAGCTGGGCTATCTGAAGGTCAAGCCCGGTACGCTGGTTGACCTAAATGCCACCAAGAGCCTGCCCAATAACAAGGTGGTCATCGTTTCCACCGGCTCTCAGGGCGAAAATATGTCAGCGCTGTACCGGATGGCTTTTTCCACCCATAAGCAGGTGGATATCGTAGCCGGCGACCGGATCATCATCTCCGCCTCTGCCATCCCCGGCAACGAAAAGGCGGTTTCCCGCATTATCAACGAGCTGTGCCGCAAGGGTGCAGATGTGGTCTATGAAAAGAGCGAGGGTCTGCATGTTTCCGGCCACGCCTGCCGGGAGGAGCTGAAGATCGTCCACGCTTTGACCAAGCCCAAATTCTTCATCCCCGTCCACGGTGAGCAGCGGCATCTGCAGCTGCACGCCCGGCTTGCCAAGATGATGGGCATGAACCCCAGAAACATTCTCATTGGCGAGATCGGCAGCGTATTTGAGCTGTCTGCAAGAACCTGCAAGCTAAACGGCGCTGTTCCTGCCGGCAAGGTATTCGTAGACGGCACCGGCATCGGTGATGTGGGCAGCGTGGTGCTGCGCGACCGCAAGCATTTGGCGCAGGACGGTATGATCGTGGTATGTGTCAATCTCAGCAGCCAGGACGGCAGCATCATCACCGGACCGGATATCATCACTCGCGGCTTTGTGTATGTCAAGGAGTCTGAGGAGCTGATGGAGGAGCTGCGGGAAGTGGCTCTGGAGGCCATTGAGCGGTGCAGCCGCCGGCGCAGCAGAGACTTCGCCACCATCAAATCCGCTATCAAGAACGATCTGTCGGGCTATCTTTACAAGCATACCAAGCGCAACCCCATGATCCTGCCCGTCATTGTGGAGATTTAACAACTTTCACAGATGTGGTTAACTATGCAACAAGGCCCCCTCTCCTCCGCGCTAAGTGCCGCCGCTATGCGGCGGTTGCGCTCTGTACGCCCGCCTGCGGGCGGGTGTGTCGAGGGGGCTGGCTGCCCTCCAGGGCAGACTGGGGGAGAGATTTTCTCTTCTCTCCCTCCGTCTTCGCCTGCGGCGAATCCACCTCCCTCATCAGAGGGAGGCTTGCTGATATGTCATTTTAGGAGATACATATGCGTTACTATTTCGCCCCAATGGAGGGCATCACCGACAGCATTTTCCGCAGAGCGCATCACCGCCATTTCGGCGGTGTGGATCGCTACTATATGCCCTTTCTGTCCCCAACCGTTCATCGCAGCCTGACCCACAAGGAGGATCGGGAGCTGCCGATGGCAGACAGTGAAGATTTTATCGCCATTCCTCAGATTTTGACCAAGGTTGCCGACGATTTTCTCTGGGCAGCGCAGGTCTGTGCCGATCGGGGTTATGATGAGGTCAATCTCAATGTAGGCTGCCCCTCCGGTACGGTGGTATCCAAGGGGAAAGGCAGCGGTATGCTGCGGGATCCGGGCGCATTGGATGCCTTTTTGGAGGAGATCTTCTCCAAATCCCCCCTTCCCGTTTCCGTCAAGACCCGACTGGGCTTGGAAGATCCCGACGAATTCCCGGCAATTTTGGAAATCTTCAACCGCTATCCCATTAAGGAGCTGACCGTCCATCCCAGAGTGCGCAAGCAGTTCTACGACGGCGGCATTTTCGAAGAAGGCTTCACCTATGCTGTAGAAAACAGCCGAAATCCCCTCTGCTTTAATGGCGATATTTTGGTTTTTGACCATATTGACCGCATTGCGCAAAAATATCCCCAAGTGCAAGCCGTGATGATCGGTCGCGGTCTTGTAGGCAATCCCGGTATGCTGGTGGGCGGCACAGATGTGCAGAAGCTGGAAAAATTCCACAACGAGCTGCTGGACACCTATACCGTCGTCTTCGGCGGCAGCAGAAATGCCATATTCCGGCTGAAAGAAAACTGGCATTTCCTCATC
>JAFQRK010000034.1 GCA_017410075.1 Oscillospiraceae bacterium
ACAGCTGGTGGAAACCTATCTGCTGCTGTGCATCAACCATCAGAGCCTGATCGCTACCAAGGCGAACCGCATCGTCCGTGCGGCGCAGGGTCGTACTGTGCTGGAGTTTGGCTCCCGTAGAGCCCAGGGTGCAGATGCGGCCATCTTAGGCTCCAGAGCGGCGTATATCGGCGGCTGCAATGGCACGGCCTGCACCATCTCTGATCAGCTTTACGGCGTTTACGCCGGCGGAACCATGGCTCACGCATGGGTGCAGATGTTTGACAGCGAATACGAGGCATTCAAGACCTATTGCGAGATCTATCCCAACAATGCAACCCTGCTGGTGGATACCTACAACACCCTGAAATCCGGTGTTCCCAATGCTATCAAGGTCTTCAACGAGGTTCTGAAGCCTAAGGGCATCACTAAATGTGGCATCCGCCTGGACTCCGGTGATATTGCTTATTTAAGCCAGAAGGCCCGCCAAATGCTGGATGAGGCAGGTTGGACCGAGTGCCAGATCTCTGCATCCAACTCTCTGGATGAGCATTTGATTCAGGATCTGCTGCGTCAGGATGCCAAGATCGATATGTTCGGTGTTGGTGAGCGGCTGATCACCGCGCGCAGCGAGCCGGTGTTCGGCGGCGTTTACAAGCTGGCGGCTGTGGAGGATGATGACGGCACCATCGTACCCAAGATCAAGATCTCGGAGAATGTGGGCAAGATCACAAATCCCCACTTTAAGAAGCTGTACCGCTTCTTTGGCAACGACACAGGTAAGGCCATTGCAGACTATATCTGCGTCCACGATGAAACGGTGGATGACAGCGGCGATATGGAGATCTTTGATCCCGAGGCCACCTGGAAGACCAAGACGGTGTATAATTTTACCGCCAAGGAGCTGCAGGTGCCTATCTTCCAGGGCGGCGAGCTGGTTTATAACCGCCCCAGCCTGGAGCAGGTCCGCAGCTACTGTTTGGAGCAGGTGGATATGCTGTGGGACGAAGTCAAGCGTTTTGACAATCCCCATACTTACTATGTTGACCTGTCCCAGAAGCTGTGGGATATTAAGTACGGCTTGCTGAAGAGCCATGGCAAGAAATAAGTCAGCTGCAGATATTGCCCTTGGGGGCGTACTGGCGGCGATGGCGGTGGCGGTCAGCTGTCTGGGCGGATTGATCCCGGGATCGACCTTTGTGTGCCCGATGATCAGTATGCTGATCCTTACGCTCGTGCTGAAGCGATGCGGCAGGCGGATCGCTTGGGCGTGGTACGGTGCGGTTGCCGTTTTGAGTATCCTGCTGAGCGCTGACAAGGAGGCTGCGGCGGTATTCGTATTTCTGGGGTATTATCCCATCGTAAAGCCAAAGCTGGATGTGTTGCCGCTTCGCTGGCTGTGGAAAGGTCTGCTGTTTAATAGTGCGATCCTGCTGATGTACTGGCTGCTGATGCATATTTTCGGTATGGCGCAAATCGCCCGTGAATTTGAAGAGATCGGTACAGTTATGACCGCAGCGGCCCTGCTGCTGGGCAATGCAACCTTCTTTATTTTGGATAGATTGCTAGCGATCCGTTTCCGGATCTGAGGTGTGCTATGGAGAAAACCTGGTGGGTCTATATCCTGCGGTGCGGTGACGGTACCTTCTACACCGGCGTTGCCACAGATGTGGCGGCGCGGCTGCAGACGCACCGCTCCGGCAAGGGCGCGAAATATACCCGAAGCAGAGGCCCTTTGGAATTGGCATACACAGAAAAATGCGAAGATAAAATCTCCGCATTTAAAAGAGAATATGCCATTAAGCAGTTAAAGCGCGCCGAAAAGGCTGCGCTGTGCCAGCAATGGTCAAAGGAACAGAAAAATTCCCGGTCGGACTGACCGGGAATTTTTATTATACCTTTTTCTCGCAGAAGATGCAGCGCAGGACGCCTTCCTTGGGATCGGTGATCCGTGCGGTAGGACGCAGCTCCTGCTCCACCTGGCAGATGCACTTGGGATTGGTGCAGGGACGGTCAAAGACCAGATCATTCGTTGAAATGGCTTCCTTTTGGGGATCCTTGGCTTCCTCAAGAAGCTTCAGGATCAGCGCCATACGCATATACTTGCCGTTCAGCGCCTGGCGGAAATAAGCTGCTCTGGGATCGTCGTCCACAGCCACGCTGATCTCGTTGACACGGGGCAGGGGATGCAGGACGCACATATCCTTCTTTGCCAGCTTCATCTTTTCGGTGTTCAGAACATAGCTGTCCTTCAGACGGTTATATTC
Source organism: Oscillospiraceae bacterium (assembly GCA_017410075.1). Lineage (GTDB taxonomy): Bacteria > Bacillota > Clostridia > Oscillospirales > Oscillospiraceae > Faecousia. Next base: position 2,247 of record JAFQRK010000034.1, read on the forward strand.
GTCCAGATCGTCAAAACGCTCCTGCTGGATGCGGGTCATATACAGCACATCCAGATTGGGCAGCGCATCCTCCAGAGAGGTAGTTACCTCGTAGGGGATCCGATGTTTCTCCAGCGTATTGTAGCGCACATAGTTAGGCAGCTTCAGCTCTTCGGGAGAGATAAGTACGAACTTGATGCCGGTGTAGCGGCTCATTGCCTCGATCAGGGAATGGACAGTTCTGCCGTACTTCAGGTCGCCGCAGAAGCCGATGGTCAGATTATCCAGCCGGCCCAGTTCCCGGGAAATCGTCAGCAGGTCTGCCAGAGTCTGGGTGGGATGCTGATGACCGCCGTCTCCGGCGTTGATAACCGGCACAGTTGCATTGCGGGATGCAACAAAGGGCGCGCCCTCACGGGGATGACGGATGGCCATAATATCCACATAGCAGCTGAGGATCTTGGCGGTGTCAGCCATACTCTCGCCCTTGGAGGCGGAGGAGGAGCTGGCCTGGGAGAAGCCCAGAACGCTGCCGCCCAGCTCCATCATAGCGGCTTCAAAGCTAAGACGGGTTCTGGTGGAGGGTTCAAAAAACAGCGTTGCCAGCTTCTTGTGCTTGCAGCAGTCCCAGTATTTCTCGGGATTGGCAATGATATCCTTGGCTGTGGCGATGAGCTGATCCAGCTCTTCTTTGGAAAAATCCAGAATACTGATTAAACTTCTCATTATTTCGCTCCGTTTACTGCCAGATAGTTCTTGATCCGGGTGACATTTTCTTCGTTTGCAGGATCTTCCTCCAGATACTCGATGATATCGTAAACATCTACGATGGAGTAGACGGGGAAGCCGAACTGATTTTCGATCTCCTTCATTGCACCGGTGTCGGTCTGACCTTTTTCCTTGCGGTCCACCATAATGAAGGTGGCGATGACCTTGGTGCCATCCAGATGGCTGAGAATGTCCATACTCTCGCGGATGGCGGTGCCGGCTGTGATCACATCCTCGATGATGACGATCTCCTCACCGGACTGGGGGACATAGCCCACAAAGGTGCCGCCCTCACCGTGATCCTTGACCTCCTTGCGGTTGAAGAAGAAGGGAAGATCCAGGCCTTCCTTGCTCAGGGCAACGGCAGCGGAAATGGAAAGAGAAATGCCTTTATATGCCGGGCCGTAGAGGACAGCCTGCTTTTTGCCCAGCTTTTCCATATATGCCCGGGCGTAGAATTCGCCCAGCTTGGTGATCTGGTCGCCGGTCTTGATCATACCGGCATTGACGAAATAGGGGATCTTACGGCCGGACTTCGCAGTAAAGTCGCCAAATTTCAGCACGCCTGCGCCCTGCAGGAACTGGATAAATTCTCTTTTGTAGCTTTCCATTGTCTCTCTCCTTAATCGCAGAATTCCGCAACGCAGCGCTCATAAGCGGCAACGGGATCGGCAGCAGCGGTGATGGGACGGCCAACAACGATGTAGTCAGAGCCGATCTCCTTGGCGGCAGCGGGAGTCATAACCCGCTTCTGGTCGCCAATATCGCCGTCAGCGAAGCGGACACCGGGGGTGATGGTCAGGAAATCCTTGCCGCAGCGGTCGTGGACCTTGCCGGCCTCCAGAGGGGAGCAAACGATGCCGTCAAGACCTGCATTCTTGGCAGCCTCGGCGTAGTGCATAACCACCTGATCAATGGGATGAGTGATCAGAAGATCCTTTTCCATTGCCTCCTGATCGGTGGAGGTCAGCTGGGTAACAGCGATCAGCAGGGGACGACTGCCGTCAGGACGGGTCAGACCCTCCAAAGCGCCGCGCATCATAGCAGATGTGCCGGCGGCGTGGAGATTGGTGATATCCACATCCAGATTGCTTAAGACAGCCATGGCCTTTTTGACGGTGTTGGGGATGTCGTGCAGCTTCAGATCCAGGAAGATCTTGTGACCGCGGGCCTTGATCTGCTTGACGATGGAGGGGCCTTCTGCATAATAAAGCTCCATACCGATCTTGACGAAGGGCTTTCTGCCGGTGAATTTATCCAGGAATGCAAATGTTGCCTCTGCACTGGAAAAATCACAAGCGACAATTACATCTTTTCCCATTACTTTACGCCTCCTATAATCTCTTCCAAACGATTGATCTTATATTTTTCCATAACGCCGGGAAGATCCCGGACGATATCACGGCAAATGTAGGGATTGACCAGATTGGCAGCGCCGACTTCCACTGCAGTTGCGCCTGCCAGCATCATCTCGATCACATCCTCAGCGCTGCTGACACCGCCCATACCCACAACGGGGATATTTACGGCGTGAGCCACCTGATAGACCATCCGTACAGCCACCGGGAAGATGGCAGGACCGGAGAAGCCGCCCATTTTGTTGGCAATGACAGGCTTTCGGGTGTTCAGATGAATGCGCATACCCAGCATGGTGTTGATCAGGCTGATCCCGTCTGCACCGGCATCCTCGCAAGCCTTTGCGATGGATACGATGTCGGTGACATTGGGGCTGAGCTTGATAATGACGGGCTTGGTGGTCACGGCCTTAACAGCGCGGGTCACTTCTGCGGCGGCCTCCGGCTGTGTGCCGAAGCTCATACCGCCGCCGTGGACATTGGGACAGCTAATGTTGACCTCCAGCCAGCCTACCTGATCCTCTTTGTCCAGCTTTTCGCAGGTATAGGCATAGTCTTCAACAGAAAAGCCGGAAACATTGGCCATTACCGGCTTGCGGAAGCACTTTGCTAGCTTGGGAAGCTCCTCGGCGATGACCTTGTCCACACCGGGATTTTGCAGACCCACAGCATTGATCATACCGGCGCTGCACTCTGCAATCCTGGGGGTAGGATTGCCGAATCGGGCGTCCTTGGTCGTGCCTTTGAAGGAGAAGGTGCCCAGCTCGTTGATATCGTAGAGCTCCGCGTATTCATAGCCGTAGCCGAATGTACCGGAGGCAGGGATCACGGGATTGGAAAGCTCAATTCCACACAGATTTACACTCAGTCTTCCCATAGGATCTCCTCCTTCCGCATAACGGGGCCGTCCTTGCAGA
>JAFQRK010000035.1 GCA_017410075.1 Oscillospiraceae bacterium
CATCAGGCCCTTGATGACGATCAGGCTGACGATGAAGGACACGACACAGCCGGTGATCAGCACCATCAGCTCAGTGGAGGAGGCAGTCGCGCCGTCCAGCAGGAATTTCAGCAGCTTCAATGCGCTGGCACCCAACATGGTAGGGATGGCCATAAAGAAGGAAAATTCTGCGCCGGCAGGTCGGGCGACGCCGAGAATAATTGCGCCCAGAATGGTTGCGCCGGAGCGGGATGTACCGGGGATCAGACTCAGGCACTGGAATGCGCCCATCAGAAGTGCGGTGCGGTAGTCGATTTCATTGACATCGTGGATACGGAAGCTGCGGCGTTGATTCCACTTTTCTACGAAGAGGAATGCGATGCCGTAGACGATCAGCATAATGGCTACTACAATATAGTTATAGAGGTGTTCATCCATCCAATCGTCCAGCAGCAGACCGATGACGGCGGAGGGGATGACGGCTACGATGACCTTCAGCCACAGCTGCCAGGTGCCCTTCTTCTGGGGGGCGTCCTTTTTGGGGCTGAAGGGATTCAGCTTCTGGAAGAACAGCACGATGACCGCCAAAATTGCGCCCAGCTGGATCACCACCTGGAACATCTCGTAAAATGCTTCGGAAATGTTCAGGTGCAGAAATTCATCCAGCAGGATCAGGTGTCCGGTGGAGGACACGGGAAGCCACTCGGTGATGCCCTCGACGATGCCGAACAGAACGGCCTTCAAAAATTCGATCATAGGGGTCTCCTTTCAAAAATCGCTTTGGAATATGATACCATATCCCGGTGCGAAAAGCAAGGAAAAGCGGCGTGTTCACATTTGGGGGTAAAACTCTTAATAAAATGTTCACGAAAACCGGGAAAAGTGTGCTATAATAAGAAAAAATAAAACTGGAGGAATTTGTATGGCCATTTCGGTTTTGGTCGTGGAGGACGATCGCAATATTGCGGGTCTTCTGCAGATGTATCTGGAAAAAGAGGGCTATGCCGTTACCATCGCCTATGACGGTGGGGAGGGTCTGACCAAATATCGGGCGATCCAGCCGGATCTGGTGCTGCTGGATGTGATGATGCCGGTGATGGATGGCTGGGGCGTGTGCAAGGCCATTCGTGCCGAGGCGCAGACGCCCATTATTATGCTCACTGCCAAGGGGGAAACCGACGACAAGGTCAGCGGCCTGAAGGTGGGTGCGGATGACTATATTACCAAGCCCTTTGAGATGCGTGAGGTACTGGCCCGGATCGAGGCGGTGTTGCGCCGCAGCAGCGGTACGGCTTCGCCCAGCAAGGCAAGACGGATCAGCTTTGACAAGCTGACCATTGATATGGATGCCTTTGAACTGACGGTGGATGGCAAGAAGGTGGATACGCCGCCCAAGGAAATGGAGCTGCTGTTCTATCTGGCATCCTCGCCCAATCGGGTGTATACCCGCAATCAGCTGCTGGATGAGGTGTGGGGCTTTGACTATTTCGGCGACAGCCGGACGGTGGATGTCCATGTGAAGCGGCTGCGGGAAAAGCTGGAGGGCGTCAGCGAAAGCTGGAGCCTGAAAACTGTCTGGGGCGTTGGGTATAAATTTGAGGTTGTACAATAAGGAAAAGCGTGTTTCGCGGGGCGGAACACGCTTTTTTTGCGAATCTATGTGCGCGCGAAAAGATCGCAGGCAGCGCAGTTGCTTTGGAGGATTGCCACGGCCCGATGGGCCGCGCAATGACAGATGTGGGAAGAACCGGGGGCGATTGTTGCGCAAATGTAAACTTTTGCAGGGGATATTGCAATGTTTGTCCGGTTTCGGTATAATACCCTTACGATAGTAAGGCAGAAAGTTTGCAATTGGAATTTGAGGTTTGCGCTATGAAAAGTACTTTCAGCAGAATATTGACGGCAGTTGCCATTGCGCTGCTGGCAGCGCTGCTGCTGATCGGCATTTTCTTTCAGCTTTTGGTTCGGGATTATTTGACGGACACGGCTGTGGATTCGCTGAAAGCAGACGGTGAGGTGCTGGTGGAGCTGGTGCAGGTGGCTTACTCCGAAGCGCCGGGCACAGACCGGAATTTCAGCGTTGCGCTGACGGTTGCAACCTCTGTTTCCGGTGCAGACGCGGTGATCTGCGATGACAGCGGCAAGTTGATCCTGTGTGCACGGTCGCCGTTTGGCTGTGAGCACCAGGGTCTGGTAGTGAGCAAGGATTTTGTGGAGAAGGTGTTTCGCAACGGCAGCGCCACGGACACCGGTGTGATCCAGGGGTTATACCCGGAGAGGCGGTATGTGGTAGCCCTGCCGATTTTGAACCGGCAGACCGGTGACCGGATGGGTATTATTATTATGTCGATGCCGATGGAAGAAACCATCGGTGTTCTGCGGAGAATCTCGGAGATCTTCGTGTTTGTGTCGATTTTGGTCGTTTTGCTGGCGGTGTGTCTGATGACGCTCTTCGTGCGCAATCAGAGCAAGCCGTTACGGGTAATGGCGAAAGCTGCCCGGGCATTTGGTCACGGAGAACTGACAGCACGGGTAGATATTGAGGGGAACTACACCCAAGAGGTGGAGGATCTGGCGCTGGCATTTAACAATATGGCGTCTTCGCTGCAGAAAAGTGAGTACCAGAGGCAGGAATTTGTTGCCAATGTGTCCCACGAGCTGAAGACCCCCATGACCACCATCGCCGGCTATGTGGACGGCATCCTGGACGGCACGATCCCGGAGGAGAAGGGAAGGCAGTATCTGCAGGTGGTGTCTGATGAGACCAAGCGGCTGAACCGGCTGGTGCGCAGTATGCTGGACATCTCCCAACTGCAGGATCAGCAGGGTATCCCCGAGGAGCAGAAGACCCGTTTTGATGTGGAGGAAGCGCTGGGACAGGTGCTGATCAGCTTTGAGCAGAAGATCGAGGCAAAGAAGCTGCAGGTGCAGGTGGATATGCCGGAGCATCCGGTGTTCACCCAGGCAAATCAGGATTATATTACCCAGGTGCTGTATAATCTGGTGGACAACGGTGTGAAATTCTGCCCGGAGGGCGGCGCGTTGGCGCTGAGCATTCGGGAGGGAAGCGGAAAGGTGTATGTTTCCGTCGCCAACGAGGGTCAGACCATTCCGGCGGAGGAGCTGCCGCTGGTATTTGACCGATTCCACAAGACGGACAAGAGCCGCAGCCAGAATCGGGATAGCTGGGGACTGGGCCTTTATATCGTTAAGACCATTGTTTCTGCCCACGGGGAGAATATTTCTGTAGACAGCCGGGATGGAAAAACTACATTTGCGTTTACGCTGCCCCGGGTGAATTGAGGTTTGTATGGATAATTTGGAAAAGCAAAATTCCGGGCAGGACTCCTATCAGACCGGATCGACCCAACCGCCCAAGAAACGGGGCGGATTGATCGCGATTTTGCTGGTGGCGGTGATCCTGCTGGCAGGTCTGTCCAGCATTCTGGGACTGATGAATATTCATCTGTTCCGTATGCTGCAGGCGGAAAAGGGAAGCCCGGTTTCCTTCGAGAGAAATATAACGGATGAAACTGCGGGGGCTGTCTCCGGTGCAGAGCAGAATGCCCCCGGTGCGTCCGCATTGGGGCTGACGGTGGGGAATATCAGCGAGCTGGATCAGCGGTATTACCAGCTGCCGGCAGGCGCTTTGATCAACCAGGTGGATGCCTACGGCTGTGCCGCGAAGGCCGGACTGGCAGCCGGAGATATCATTCTTTCGTTTAACGGCGTGCAGGTGCAGACTGCGGAAGAATTGGAGCAGATACTGGGCGCTTGCGCAGCAGGGGACAGCGTAAAGGTGCGTTTTTACCGGTATCGCGCGGAAAAAACAATGGAAACCACAGTAACTTTGGAAGCCGAGGGATGACGATGAAGCCGATTTACAGCAAACGATTTAAAATCGGAGACACCCAGGTGAATGCATTTGACCGGCTGAAGAACAGCCAGATCCTGGCCATTATGCAGGAGGCTGCCGGAGAGCACAGTGTACTGCTGGATACGGGCAAGGAATCGCTGCAGGAAAAGGGACTTTTCTGGGCGGTGATCCGCTATCATATCGAGGTTCGCCGTCTGCCCCGGGCAGGAGAAACGATCACGGTAGAGACCTGGCCGATGCCCACCACCCGGACAGCCTATCCCAGAGCTACGGTGGCCTGCGACGCGCAGGGCAATGAGCTGTTTCGGGGAATCAGCCTTTGGGTATTGATGAGCTTCGAAACACGGGCGATGGTGCTGCCTGCCAAGAGCGGTGTGTTGGTGGAGGGCTGTCTGCGGGGAGATGAGCTTTCACTGCCCGGATCGCTGCTGCCCAGGATGCTGGAAAACAAAGAAAGCAGAACGGTGCGCTTTTCCGATCTGGATATCAACGGCCATGTGAACAACTGCCGGTATATGGAATGGGTGGACGATCTGCTGGATAGGGATTTCCACAGAACGCACTGCCCCAAGGAGCTGGTGATCTGCTATCTTTCTGAGGCCAGAGAAAAGCAGACTGTGGACATTACCTGGGCGCTGGAGAAGGGCGAGGTTCTGTCCGTAGATGCCACCAGAGAGGAAGAAAATATGTCCGCGGGACATGGCCGTGTGTTCTCTGCACAGATTCGGTATTAAAAGTGTTCTGTAAACCAAATGGCGTTGGCGCCGGTTGCAGAAAAAATAGGGAAGTTTATGGAAAACCCCTTGCAAGCCCAGTGTTTGCAAGGGGTTTTGCGCTTTCTCTGTGGAAAAGTCTGTGGATAATGTGGAAAACTTATGTCTACTGGACGACAAAAAAAGGAGGCTTTCAACAAGTTATGTCAACTTGTGTTCCGGAGGGACACGATTTTTAAATGGCCGGAATATGCTGTGATGAGGGGGGTGGCGGAGTGGCTTGGGAGTACGGATTTTGGGTGGGCGCTACGGTGCTGGCGGTGCTGTGTCTTGGAGGGCTGAAACGGTGGCTGCTTCGGCTGGCGCAAAACAAGGGCGCGGAGCGTCCGGATGATGAGTCGTCTCCAAAACAGCAAGGATCCTGCCGTGCGAAAAAATTTAGGATAGGATGACTAACTGCCGCGGATGATTGGGGATAATGCTTAGAAAACAGTATGCTTGGGAGGCGGTAATGAGAAGGACAGCGGTGGACTATCGGGGTTTTCGGCTGAAAAAGATTAACGAATCGGAGTTTAAGCATTTGAAGCTGCTGCTGGGGTGGGTCGTCTATTTTGCGCTGTATGCGCTGACGGAGCGGCTGATCCCGGCGGAAAGGTGCTTTGTTGTGCATTGCCGGCTGGATGATCGGATCCCGTTTTGTGAGTGGTTTGTGATCCCGTATGTGGCCTGGTACGGATTGATCGTATTTTCGCTGGTGTGGTTTTTGCGCTACGATGTAGAGCTGTTTACGGGGCTGCAGACTTACTTTATCATTACGCAGGTGGTGGCTACCCTGATCTATATTCTGCTGCCGACCCGGCAGGAGCTGCGGCCGGAGCTGTTTCCAAGGGAGAATGTCTTGACAGATTTGGTGGCGGCGCTGTATCGGGCGGATACCAGCACGAATGTGTGTCCGTCGCTGCATGTGGCGCTGTCACTGGGCATCGCATCCGCCTGGCTGCGGGAGAAAACGGTGAGGTGGATCTGGCGCGGGAGTATCGTGCTGCTGGCGGTGCTGATCTGTCTGTCCACCGTGTTTATTAAGCAGCATTCGGCGGTGGATTTTCTGGCAGCGCTGCCGGTGTGCGCCTTGGCGGAATGGTTTGTATTCTATAAAAGAAAGAGGAAATAGGAAAACGCTCTTGCTTTTGCAAGAGCGTTTAGTCTTGGGTAAATGTAACGATTTCGTTGGGTGTGCAATTTAGAACTGCGCACAGCTTTTCAAGCGTGTTCATTGTGATGGACTTATTGCGCTTGAGATTGGTGATCGTATAGGCGCTGAAACCGTTTTTGTAAATCAGGGTGTAGGTGGTAATTCCGCGGTCTTTCATCGTTTGCCACAGAGGCTCGTAGCTGATCATATATGCACCATCCCTTTCTTCGTTGGTACATATATTATCCACCGAAAAATGGTACTTGAATATTAGCAAAAATTTGCCTATACTATAAATAAAAAGCAAGGGTGGTTATGAAATGCAATGGATAGAAGCAGATGAAACACCGGATGACTGCAAAAACTGTGAGCAAGAGGATTGCTATAACTGTGATATAGCCGGTGAGCGGTGGGTGTTGCCAAAAGAGGATGAATTGCGGACAAAACGAAGGCTTATGGTGCGTGCTGTTGAGAGGTTGGAGCGGAAGATTGCTGAAATTGATGCTGCATTGGAGATTTTGAAAAAATAAAAAAGCCTGCAATAACTGCAGGCTTTTTATTATGACCCTCATCCGGCCTCACTTTGTTCGGCCACCTTCCCCCAAGGGAATGCTTTGCTTTTTCCAGATGTGGCGATACAAGGGAATTGCGGTCAGGGGGAAGAGCATTGCCAGCAGCATTCCCAGCTTCATTCCCAGCTGTTCGGGGGAAAGGCTGAGATTGGCAGCCAGGGCGGAAATGCCGGGATCGGCAATGGCAGAATCGGTGATGATGCCGATGAGCTGAGGGGCGACGGAGGCGCCCAGATCGCCGCCGGCGGCCATCATTGCAAAGATAAACACGCCGCCGGTGGGGAATCTGTCCGTTGCCAGCACCAGATTGCCCGGCCACAGCATAGAGGTGCAAAAGCCCGTCAGCGCGCAGGCGGCAAGACCGACGGCGGGCCAGGGGGTAAGGGCGCAGATCAGGTAGCAGAAGACTGCACCCACGGCGCCAAGGGTAATGACCTTGCCTAAGTTTTTGCCGAGTTTTGCGTATAGCGTGCGGCCAATGCCCAAGGCTACGGAGAACAGGGCAACGCCGAATACATCGCCCCAGACCTTGGGGATCCCCAGCGCCTGCTCCAGATAGCTGGAGCTCCATTGTGCCATAGAGCATTCTGCGGCACCGCCCAGGAAAATCGCCAGAACGCTGAGCCAGAGCCATTTGTTTTTGAAAAAGGCCACTGCGCCGGAGACTTTTTCCGGGGTTTCCATTTTGGGGATCTCGGCGCCGGCGAAAAGAATGGCGGAAATCAGGGGGATCAGCAGGAACAAAAGTGCAAGGAAAGGCCAGTTTTCATTGCCGAAAACAAGCAGGAACAGCGTGCTGACCAGGATGACACCTACCGTACCCCAAGCGTAGACAGAGTGGAGCTTGCTCATTTCCCGATCCGGATCTTTGGCAGGAATCGCGGCAATAACGGGGCTTAAAAGAACCTCTGCCAGACCGCTGGAGGCGCAGAACAGAACTGTGCCCAGCACAAGCCCGATATAGGTATTATTGGGGAAAAGGGTAGGCGCAAGGGCGTAGAGGCCAAAGCCCAGCACCGCAAGAATGGGCATAATGCGCAGGGTGCGGGGGATATTGAACCGGTGGGAGAAAAAGGAGAAGATCAGATCCACAATCAGCTGGGTGACGAAGTTGATCAGCACCAGAAGTCCCAGCAGGGAATAGGAAAGCCCGTAAAGGGAGCGAAATGTCAGAAACAGCACTGGGGACAGACTGCCCACCACCGACATGGTGGCGTTTCCGGTATAGCAGGCCAGCTTTAAGCGGCGTAGTTTGTGATCCATTGGAACACATCCTTTCTATTTGGGGATTATAGCGAATGGAAACGATTAAGTCAATGGAAAGGGACGCTTCTGCTGCCAAAAGGGAAAATAAAATAGGTTTTTTGCAGGAAGTTGCATTTTTCGGTGCAACTTCCTGCTTCTTTTTTTGTCTGGTTGAAGGAGGGGGCAAAATGAGCAGTAAGACAGACGGCCTGAAAGAACGGATCAAAACAGGAAAGCTGACCCGGATGGATGTGGCAAGACGGCTGGCGGAGCTGGCCTTTGGACAGGCCAATGACTGTGTGCGGCTGGTTTTGGAGGAGGATGCACCGGTAAGCAAGCTGGATCTGGGCTTGCTCAGCGAGGTAAAGCGGAACGATAAGGGAACGGTGGAAGTGAAGCTGGTGGATCGCCTGAAGGCCCTGGAGCAGCTGGCATTGCTGGCCCAGGAGGATGGCTCGGATCTGGAATCTTTCCTGAAGGCTTTGCAGGGGGATGAGCCGTAATGGGATATGCCAGCTTTTCTCCCAAGCAGAAATCGGTACTGACCTGGTGGATGCCGGGGAATCCCCATCATAACAGGGAGGCGATCATATGCGACGGCGCGGTGCGCTCGGGGAAAACGATGGCGATGGGATTGTCGTTTTTTCTGTGGGCAATGACCTGCTTTGATGGGCGGCGCTTTGGCGTTTGCGGAAAGACCATCGCTTCGCTGCGGCGGAATGTACTGTCAGAGATCCTGCCGCGGCTGGAGGCGCTGGGGGCTGTATGGAAAGAAAAACGGACGGAAAATCTGGTGACGGTGACCTTTAAGGGGCATCGGAATCAGTTTTATATTTTTGGCGGTCGGGACGAAAGCTCGGCCGCCTTGATTCAGGGAATTACCTTTGCTGGGGTGCTGATGGATGAGGTGGCGCTGATGCCCCGTTCCTTTGTGGAGCAGGCCTGCGCCCGATGCTCTGTGGCTGGCAGCCGGCTGTGGTTTAACTGCAATCCGGAAGGACCAGGACATTGGTTTTACAAGACCTGGATCCTGGAAGCGGAGCAGAAGAACTGCCTGCGGCTGCATTTTCTGATGGAGGACAATCCGTCGCTGTCGGAGCAAATTCGGCAGCGGTATCAGAATTTGTACAGCGGCGTTTTTTACCGGCGCTTTGTGCTGGGACAATGGGTGCAGGCGGAGGGTCGGGTATACGATTTCTTTGGTCCGGATATGGTGAAGGCCACGCCGGTGGGGGAATACGAAAAATGGTATATTTCCTGCGATTACGGCACAGTCAATCCCACATCAATGGGGCTTTGGGGCTTGCAGCGGGGCGTATGGTACCGGGTGAAGGAATTTTACTTCAATTCCCGGGAGGCGATGCACCAGATGACCGATGACGAGTATGCCGGGGCCCTGCAGAATTTGGCCGGAGAGCGCAATATTACGGCGGTGATCGCCGACCCTTCGGCGGCCAGCTTTATTGAGACCTTGCGGCGAAAGGGCTGGCGGGTCATCAAGGCGAAAAATGATGTTTTGTCCGGTATCCGGCAGACCTCTGACGCCCTGAAGGAGGGGAGGATCGTGATCTGCGAGGGATGCAGCGACTGCTTGCGGGAAATGGACAGCTATGTCTGGGACTTAAGCAGCGGAAATCACGATCGGGTAAAAAAGGAAAATGATCACGCTATGGATGATATGCGGTATTTCGTTGCCACGGTGCTGAATCGAAAAAGCTCCGGTTTTGCGGCGTGCGCAGTGGAAAGAAGCCGGGAATAAAAAGCAATCACAATTTTGAAAGGAGCGATCATATTGAGACGAAAAAGAAAGGAAGGCGCGGCAGCGATGGCTTGCCAGCTGCGGAGCATCAACAACCATCCCTTTGGAGCCCTTCGGGGCTTTATGCCGCTGGGCAGCGGCGAGGAACGGGTTTACCGGGAGCTCAGGGAAGCCATTCCGGTGTTGGATGCGGCGGTGGGAAAGCTGGTGCGACTCAGCGGCGGCTTTCAGGCACAATGTAAAAACGCACAGGCGCAGAGGAGGCTGGATCAATTTTTAAAGAATGTGCCCTGCGGCCACGGGCAGATGGGCATTGACAGCTTTCTTGGCGGTTATATGGACAGCTTGCTGACCGTTGGCAGAGCGGTTGGCGAAATGGTCATTGCCGGGGATAAGCTGCGCGCTGTGTGCTGTGGCGATGTTACGCAGCTGCAGGTCTGTCAGGGGGACAGCCCTCTGGATGTGGTGCTGTACGGACCGGATCAGCATGGAGTGATGCGGGCGCTGCCGTATCAGCATCTGCTGCTGTTTACAGCTTTGAATCCGGAGCCCGGACATCCTTATGGCGTCAGCCTGTTCCGGGGAATGCCGTTTTTGGCAGAGATCCTGATGAAAATTTATGCCGCCATCGGCGCCAACTGGGAAAGAGCCGGCAATGTTCGCTACAGTGTGGTCTGCAAGGGCGGCGAGAATATGGATCCGGCTGCGGCGCAGGATCAGGGCGCGCAGATCGCCAAGGAATGGGCCAGAGCCATGGAGGACAGCAAAAACGGTACTGTACGGGATTTTGTGGCGGTTGGCGATGTGCAGATCAAGGTCATCGGCGGCGAGGCGCCCATTCTTGATTCTCAGGTGCCGGTCAAGCAGATCCTGGAGCAGCTGGTGGCGAAGACCGGCCTGCCGCCTTTCTTGCTTGGCTTGAGCTGGAGCACCACGGAGCGGATGAGCACCCAGCAGGCAGACATTCTGACCAGTGAGCTGTGGGCGCTGCGCAGAACTGTAGAGCCGGTGGTTCGGAAGATCTGCAAGACCTTCCTGGCGCTGGAGGGGCTGGATGACCGGGTGGAGATCGTTTGGAACGATATCAGCCTGCAGGATATCACGGAAGAAGCCAAGGCGGAAATGTATGCTGCGCAGGCGGCAAAGTATCGCGCTGAAGCGGAAAATTAAGGAGGTACAGTATGGACATTAAAAAGGAAACCCAGGTTAGCGCCAGCGGTGTGCCGACGGCGGCACAGCTGGAGGCTATCAATGCCCAGGCCCGGGCGGAATTGAAGGCGGAGCAGGTTTATGTGTTCTCTGTTCGGCTTTGTGACGATCAGGTGGATCGGGATGGAGAGCGGTTTGACACCGCGGCGCTGCCGGTGCTGGCAAAACTGTTTATCGGAAAGACCGGTATCGTGGATCACAAGTGGAGCAGCGATTCCCAGGTGGCCCGGATCTTTGCTGCAGAGGTGGTGAAGGAAGACGGCATCAGCTATATCAAGGCCTGGGCGTATATCCGCCGGGGCGGCAATGCGGATGAGATCATCGCGGACATTGAAGCAGGCATCAAGAAGGAAGTCAGCGTGGGCTGCGCTATGGGTAGGTGCATTTGCTCCATCTGCGGCAGCGAATATGGCGAGTGTGGGCATCAGAAGGGCGAATATTACGACGGACAGCTGTGCTGCGGCATTCTGAAAGAGCCGATGGATGCCTATGAGTTTTCCTTTGTGGCTGTGCCCGCCCAACGCGATGCCGGTGTGATCAAGGGCTTGGGCAAGACGATGAAGCTGAAGGAACTGGCGGATGAATTTGGCGCGCAGCAGGAGTACCGGGCGCTATACAAGCAGGCGCAGCTGGGAAAGCTCTATGAAAAGCAGCTGCACGACGATGTGGTGCGGCTGTGTCTGACCCTGGATCTGGGTGCGGCGGAGCCGGTGCTGCGCAGCGTGGTGGACAAGGCAGCGGCAGAGGATCTGATGAAACTGAAGGAGGCATTGGAGCTCCGTGTACGGGAGCTGATGCCGGCAAAGAGCCAGCTGCCCAATATGCAGGAAATGAAAGCGTCTGTGGAAAGCGGCTTTCTGATCTGACCTTTGGGGTATTACCGGGAAACCGGTGGCCATATACTTTAATTTTTAGGAGGAAATGAAACATGGGTTACGACAATCTGAAACTGGAAAAAGGCATGTACCGGCAGGAGGGCATGAGCTTTACCCAGGTGCTGGAATCTCTGGATCCCAGCGAGAATTACCGCGGCACTGCGCTGGAGGGCACTGATGCATTTCAGCGTCAGCTGAAGCGATTTGGCATCCGTGCCAAGGGTGCAGGATCTTCCACCGTGGAAAAGTTTTTCCGCACCATGGACAGCGCTGTGCTGTTCCCTGAGTACATCGCCCGTACAGTTCGTCAGGGCATGGAGGAGAATGACATTCTGCCTGCCATCACCGCTACCACTACGGTGATCGACTCTCTGGACTACCGCTCCATCTACTCCAATCCCACGGATGAGGATAAGGAGCTGAAGGCGGTTGCAGAGGGCGATCAGATCCCGGAAACCGAGGTCAAGACCAAGGAGCATCTGGTGAGTCTGACCAAGCGCGGCCGTATGCTGGTGGCCTCTTACGAAGCCATCCGCTTCCAGAAGCTGGATCTGTTCAGCGTGATGCTGCGTCAGATCGGTGCACACATTCAGAAGATGCAGCTGGCTGACGCTGTGAATGTGATCATTAACGGCGACGGCAATGACAATGCTGCTGTGCAGTACAGCGTGGGTTCCAGCCCTATTTCCGGCACTGCCGGCAATTTGGGCTATGATCAGATGGTAGAGTTCTGGGGCCAGTTTGATCCCTACACCATGAATACCCTGCTGTGCTCCACCGGCACTATGACAAAGCTGCTGAAGATCCCTGAGCTGCAGAATCCCCTGACCGGTCTGAATTTCCAGGGTACCGGCAAGCTGACAACGCCTCTGGGTGCTGCTCTGCATCGCACCGGTGCGGTTGCTGACGGCGTGATCATCGGTCTGGACAGCCGCTATGCGCTGGAGCAGGTCAGAGCCGGCGATGTTCTGGTTGAGTACGACAAGCTGATCGACCGTCAGCTGGAGCGCGCTGCCATTACTTCCATCTGCGGCTTTGGCAAGATCTGCGACGGTGCCGCTGCTGTGCTGAATGTATAAAGATGGCAGAGTATGTCACAATGAAGGACCTGGCTTGTGAGAAGGCGCTGCTGATGGTGCCGGCGCTTTCGGAAGAAAGCCAGGAAATGCTGAAGGCTATGTGTCAGACGGCAGAAGTGATGCTGCAAAGCAGGCTCCGGAATAATATCACCGACAAAGACTGCCACAATGAATTTGTGACGGCAGCGGCCTTGTATGCAGTGGCGGCAATGTCGGAGATCACGGAGCTGGGGCAGATGGAACAGATCACTGCCGGCGACCTGACGCTGAAAAGAAAAGACGGTACGCTGTCTGCAGACCGTCTGCGGCAGCAGGCAGATATACTGATGGCGCCGTATGTAAAGCAGGGCATTGCATTTCAGGGGGTGTAGCTGTGCGGGGGATGATAGAGAGGTTTCTCACAGCCTACGGCACGCGGACGCTGCTGTCTCGGCAAGACGGGAAGAATTCTGTCGTATGGGCGCTGATACAGTCCAGAAAATCTATAAGTCAGCGAAATGCAAACAAAAGGATCTCGCCTCTGGGCGAGATCCTGGGCGATACATACCTGTTCATTTGCACTGTGAACTGCGGTGCGGATGTGGGCGATACGCTGGAGAATTCTGACGGAATACTTTATGAGCTTCGTCAAGTGGAAAAGGTAATGTATAAAAGTGAGCCGATTTATTTGTGGGGACTGTGTGTCCAGAAGGGCGGTGGAAAATCGTGGGACTCTCAGTGATAGAGCAAGTGGTATCTGCCCTTAGAGCAGCCGGTTTTCCGACACAGCGGGCGTATCCCGGTACGGCAATGCCTGCGATCACCCAGGTGGTGGCGGCAGTTCAGCTGGCCGAGGCGGATCTGGAAACACAGGCGACCACGCTGGAGGTCAAGCTGCTGTGCCCCCAGAATCTGGGCGCGGCAGCGCTGGAAGATGCCGCAATCACAGCAGGTGAGGCGCTGAAGGATATTGATATTGCCTGCGTGATCGGTGCGGTGGAATTTGACGGAAGATCCGGTCTGTTTTGCATTCGATGTATGGCAACAAAACCGCAGAAGGTGCGCACCTATCTGGATGTCCCCTTCAGGATCGGTGCGGCGGAGCAGAGCCGGGTGGTGTCATTTACATCGCAGCAGCAAACCAGCGATACGGTTACCCAGCTGAGTCAGGCACCCTGGACGGTGCGGCTGGAACAGTTTTTCCGCAACGGCTTTGGTGAAGATAGCGACCCCAGCGCTGAGGTGTTTACCATCACCAACGGTGAGGAGATCTATCATAACTGCCGATGGACATCCTGCAAGCGGACAAGAGAACTGGAGGGTACCCGGCAGATCCGGGAAGGTACGGCAACGCATCGGACGATTTCATAAGGAAAGCCCACCGCAATACGCGGTGGGCTTTTTTTATCGCTGTTTGCAGGCATAGTGATAGGCCATTTTGTAATCGCCCAGCTTTTCACAGCATTTTTCCAGCTGGCGCAGAGCTTGATCTTCGGCGTTCAGGTAATAGGAACGGGCCTGGGCGTAATCTTCCAGCGCAAAGCAGGTGTCGCCCCGCAAAAGGTTCCAGGAAGGGGCGGAGCGGTCGGCAGCGGAATCCAGAAGGGCAGCGCTGCGGGTATAATCCCCGGCCTGGCAGGCAGCAGCGGCACGCACAAGAAGCTCGTCATCGGGAAGCTGCGGCAAAATATCGGTACAGCTGCCGGGATTGGCTCTGGCCAGCAGAAGAAGCCGCTTGCGGGCCAGATCTGCGGTACAGTAGGGTGTATCGCTGACTGCGTTTTCCAAAAGAGTGCGCGCATAGGGAATGTGGCCCTGATCCAGAGCATCCTCTGCCAAAGCAAGGCGGCACAGGACGCGCAAAAGGTCTGCCTCTGCATCAAAAATGCCGTCTGCGGCATATCCCTCCAGCGCCTGCAATGCAGCAGCGGGATCGCGGGCAGACCAGGCGGCTTTTGCCTGCTGCATACAGATGAGATTGGGAGAAGCATCGGATTCTTCCAGGAAATAACTGATGGGTTTGCCCAGCCGGGCAGCCAAATAACGCAGAGTGGACATTGATGGTCTGGCAGAGCCGTTCTCGATTTGGGACAGCATATTGCGGGTGATCTGATCTGCGCAAAGCTGGCGTTGAGAAAGACCGGCCTCCAGCCGCGCCTGCTTTAAACGGTGACCCAATTCCATAGTTTTACCCCCAGTAAACAGTATTTACCTTATTGTAGCACGCCGGAAAGAAAAATGCTAGGGTTACGAAAAATTCATTTGCTATTTTTATGGGGATGCTTTACTATAGAGGTAATTATGGAAAAAGGAGTGGGCTGAATGGAACAGCTCGATAGCAGGCGGCTGAAAAATTCCGCTTCAGAATCTATAGCAAAGGCAGGCTTTGACCCCAGAAAGCTGGTTTTGTTCCATACGGCAGTTGCGCTTGCGCTGTCGCTGGCGGTTTTGGCTATTGATCTTGTGCTGGAGCAGCAGATCGGGAATACCGGCGGCCTTAGCGGCGTGGGAATGCGCTCGGTGCTGGAAACTGTGCAGACAGTTTTGCTGCAGGCGCAGATCATTGCGCTGCCGTTTTGGCAGATCGGCTGGCTCTATGCTTCGCTAAAGATCGCCCGGGGAGCAACGGCGGAGAAAAAGGATCTGCTGGAAGGCTTCCGGCAGTTCTTTCCCCAGCTGCGGCTGTTGCTCTTAAAGGGACTGATCTTTGCCGGCTTGGCTTTCGCAGGTGTTTATGCAGGCGCATTTTTGGCAACGATGCTGCCCTCAGCCGGAAACATAGCAGACCTGATGAACCCCGGCTTGACGGACGAGCAGTGGATGAATCTGTTTATGCAGATGATGCTGCCGGTGATGATCATTGGCGGTGTGGCGGCACTGGCACTTTGCGTGCCGTTTTTCTACCGGTTCCGCCTGGCGGAATATTTTATGCTGGAAATGCCCCGGCTGGGCGCTCGGGTAGCGCTGCGAGCCAGCCGGAATCTGATGCGGGGCAGAATGTGGCAGATGATGCGGCTGGATCTCAGCTTCTGGTGGTTCTGGCTGATGACAGTGGTAGTGTCGGTGCTGGGATGGGCAGATGTGCTGCTGCCCTGGATGGGAATCGAATTGCCCTGGACGGCAGAGATGAGCTATTTTATAGCATATCTGCTGGCGGCTGCGGCGCAGCTGGTGCTGCACTATTTCTGCAAGGCCAAGGTGGATGCGGTCTACGCCCACGCCTATCTGGCGCTGCTGCCGAAAGAGGAGAAAACCAATGAATTTAATTGAGATCACCGATTTTAACGCGCCGGAGCTGGATGTATATGCCCGGCTGACAGAGGCGCAGCTTCTCAATCGCTTCGAGCCGAAAAAGGCGATGTTCATTGCAGAAAGCCCCAAGGTGATCCTGCGGGCGCTGGATGCAGGCTGCGTACCGGTATCCCTTTTGGTAGAGCGCAATCATATTAATGAGGAGGCGCAGCAGGCCATCGACGCTTGCGGCGATGTGCCGGTTTACACCGCGCCGTTGGATGTGCTGACCCAACTGACCGGTTTTCAGCTGACCCGGGGAATGCTGTGCGCTATGAAGCGGCCGCCGCTGCCTGCGGTGGAGGAGATCTTGACCGGAACAAAACGGATCGCAGTGCTGGAGGATATCCAGAATCCGACGAATGTGGGCGCCATCTTCCGCAGCGCTGCTGCACTGGGAATGGATGCGGTGGTGCTGACCAGTGCGTGCAGCGATCCGCTGTACCGCCGCAGCTGCCGGGTCAGTATGGGCACGGTGTTTCAGGTGCCCTGGACATATCTGCCGGAAAATTGGGTGGAAAAGCTGCAGGCTTTGGGCTTCAAAACCGCGGCGATGGCCCTGGACAAGCGGGCAATATCCATCGAAGATCCCCGGCTGCAGGCAGAAGAAAAACTGGCGGTGGTCTTGGGCAGCGAGGGTGACGGTCTGGCAGCAAGCACCATTGCAAGCTGCGATTATACTGTGATGATCCCCATGCATCACGGCGTGGATTCTTTGAATGTGGCGGCGGCCAGCGCTGTGGCGTTCTGGCAGCTGCGGAAAAAATAAGCATATTTTAGGAAAACCTCCCATAAAATGTACAAATTTTATGGGAGGGTATTTTTATGGGCATCCGGATCACAGAACTGCACTGCAAGGAGGTCATCTGTATTGACGACGGACGGCGGTTGGGATACATTTCGGACTTGGAGATCGACATTTCCTGCGGCAAGGTGCTGGCCATCGTTGTGCCCGGACCTTGCAGGATATTGGGCACCTTCGGCCGGGCAGACGACTATGTGATCGATTGGAGCAAGATCCGCAAGATCGGCCCGGATATCGTGCTGGTAGACATCAAGCCCGACGATTGCCGCTTTCCCCGTCATAAATTCAGCCTGCCCTTCTAAAAAACTGGAATATTTTTAAAAAATATTGGAAAAAATACTTGCAAAATGCGTTTGGGCAGGATATAATGTATCGGCACGGATATGCCCGTGACAATATTTTAACGCCACACACCCGGTGATCGGAGGCTCCAGTGCTTGAAAAAGCGGGCTCGCCGAGATGAGCGGGGTGGAGGAAAAAACAAAAGGAGAAATTGAAAAATGGCTGTCGTATCTATGAAGCAACTGCTGGAAGCCGGCGTACACTTTGGTCACCAGACCCGTCGCTGGAATCCCAAAATGGCTACCTACATCTACACTGAGCGTAACGGTATCTACATCATCGACCTGCAGAAGACCGTTAAGAAGCTGGAGGAAGCCTACAACTTTATCCGTGAGATCTCTGCCAATGGCGGCAATGTTCTGTTTGTCGGCACCAAGAAGCAGGCTCAGGACGCAATCAAGGAAGAGGCTGCCCGTTGCGGCGGTTACTATGTCAACGCCCGTTGGCTGGGCGGCATGCTGACCAACTTCCGCACCATGCGTACCCGTATCGACCGTCTGGCACAGCTGCGCAAGATGGAAGCTGACGGCACTTTCGCAATGCTGCCCAAGAAGGAAGTCATCAAGCTCCAGGGCGAGATCGAAAAGCTCGAGAAGTATCTGGGCGGCGTTAAGGAAATGAAGAGACTGCCCGCTGCTCTGTTTATCGTTGACCCCCGCAAGGAGCGCAACGCTATCGCTGAGGCTCGCAAGCTGAACATCCCCATCGTGGCTATCGTTGACACCAACTGTGATCCCGATGAG
>JAFQRK010000036.1 GCA_017410075.1 Oscillospiraceae bacterium
AAAATCCACGCTGCGGCGGTTGATTCTGGGAGGCGTACCGGTCTTAAACCGGCGCAGCGGCAAGCCCAATTCCCGCAGCTGATCCGCCAGTCCCACAGACGGATGCATTCCGTCCGGGCCGGAGGAAAGCACGCTCTCTCCTGTGATGCAGGTGCTGTCCAGATAGGTTCCCGTGGCGATGATCACCGCCTTGGCAGCATACTGCGCACCCAGCTGGGTCTGCACGCCGGTAACCGCACCGTTCTCAGTCAAAATTTCCGTAATTTGCGCCTGCTTCAGCGCCAAATTTTCCTGCAGCTCCAGAGTATGCTTCATCACCTGCTGATACTTGCGGCGATCCGCCTGGGCCCGCAGGGAATGGACCGCAGGACCCTTGCCCTTGTTCAGCATCCGATACTGGATGCAGGCCTTGTCGGCAGCCACACCCATCTCGCCGCCCAGCGCATCCAATTCCCGCACCAGATGGCCCTTGCCGGTACCGCCAATGGCAGGATTGCAGGGCATATTGCCCACGCTGTCCAAATTGATGGTGAACAAAACCGTGTTCAGTCCCAGGCGGGCAGCCGCCAATGCCGCCTCGATGCCGGCGTGTCCTGCACCAATGACTGCAATATCACATTGTCCGGCAAAATAAGTCATTAAAATTACTCCTCAATCGCAAATTTCCTGTCATTCCGAGCCAGCGCACACTGGCGTGGGAATCCCCCAAAGTACCAGGGGCTTGCCATATCAGGCCTTCGCCCTCCTTGCAATGACAGCGGAGGGGGACGCCCTTACATTTCCGCTTCTGCTGCTTTTTTCTCTTCCTTCGGCAGCACGAAGGGCTTGCACACCACCTCGCACCGGTTGATGGGCGTTCCCAGGGCGTGGAATTTTTCCTCATACCCGGTCATAATGCCCACGATGCCATTGACGTGCAGATCCCGGGTCAGATTCTTGACCTCTAAGCCGCAGGCCGCAAATTCCTCCTGGCTGAACGCAAACAGATCTGCATTGTCGGTCTTAAAATGGAATTCGCCGCCTTCTCGCACCACGCGGCAGTACTTGTCCAAAAAGCCCCGATGGGTCAGCCGCCGCTTGGCATTCTTCTTGCGCGGCCAGGGGTCGGGGAAATTGATGAACAGCCGGTCGATTTCCTGACCGGCAAAGATCTCCTCGATCCGCGCCACATCCATATCAATATAGAATACATTTTTCAGCCCCATATTCCTGGCCTTTTCCATAGCGACCACCATTGCCTCCCGGCAGCGCTCCACAGCGATCAGCAGCACATCGGGATTGGCCTCGGCAGTTTCGGCAGTAAACTTACCCTTGCCGCAGCCCACTTCCACCCACAACGCGGTGCAGTCCGGCTTCAGGCTGCGCCAGTTGCCCAGCAGGCTGGCAGGATCTTTGATCTGATAGTCAGCACACCGCTCCATCCGTGGCTCCAAATTCCGCATTTTCCGCATTCTCATATTAAGATCCTCCGTAAAGGTAAAATTCATTTCCAATTTTGTATTATAGCAAATGCATTTGCATCCGTCAAAGCTTTTTCTTTCCTCTAAAAAGCACTGTCATTCCGAGCCAGCGCACACCGGCGTGGGAATGACACGGTGTTGTTTGGGACACAAAAAGCTGCCATCCAAACGGATGGCAGCTTTCTTATTACGCTTTACGCCACATCAATGTGACCGGTCATGGGGATAATGGCAATGTAGGTCTTGCCTACACCCAGGGTAATGGGCGTACCGTTTTCCGTAGTATAGGTATAAGGATCGCTCTCCGTCGGACGGCTCCACTTGATCTTCATCATCTGGCCGTTGCAGGCGAAATAGCCCTCGCCCTCGCCAACCACATCAATATTCATCCAGTTGCTGGGGTTCTGCAGCGTCTCGATGGGGGTGTGCAGGATCAGCACATTGCGGAAAGACAGCACCTCTCCGGTGTTGCCGTCCACATAATCCGCGCCGGTGCTGTAGCCGCCGTGCTTCTGATATGCCTCATACAGGCCGGTATCTTCATTGTAGGTCAGCGTAGTATACTTGCTCCACTTGTTGTCAAAGTACTGGCTCAGGTTAAACCAGGCAGTGATCTTCTTGGCGCTTTCGCCCACGAAGAAGGCCTCCTCATCAAACTGCAGACCCACATCCAGGCTCTGCTCCCGGGTCAGGGTGCAGCCCAAAGCTTTGGCTGCTTCAATGATCTTATCGGGATTGACGAAGGTGCGGTGCTCTGCCGCATATCCTTCGGTACGGCCAATATAGAAATACTTGTAAGCCTCGTTATTGCCGTCCACATGATCCCAACCGGTTTCCTGGAAGGCAACCTCTGCGCTGTACTTATCGTACTGCGTGCCCTGCTTGGGGCTCAGTCCCTTGTGGACAAAAATAGCATCATAGGCCATTGCCAGACGGATAAAGTCCCGACGGGCGCTGCGGATAGAGCCGATGGGCTCCGTTTGCGAGGCCATATCGTAGTAGATGCCCATACAGCGGGTCTCGCCTTCGATCAGCGTTTCGTAAAGGATATCTGCCTGCGCAACACCGTGCTGGGGCATTGCCCCCTTGGAATTATTGATTGCAACCGCGTAGGGACGGTTGTTGGTCAGCGCCTCCACCGGTTCACCGGTCAGAGGATTGACCAGCTTCGGGTCTTCAGGCTGCGTCGGCGGCTGGGTAGGCGGCTCGGTAGGAGCGGGGGTAGGCTCAGTCGGAGCGGGTGTCGGCTCTGTCTGCGGAGCTTCCTCAGCAGGCTTTGCACAGCCACACATCAGGATCAGCACTGCTGTCAGCAGGAGAATCAGGGCGCGTTTCATAGGGGGTAACATCCTTTCAACAATGGGTTTGTCATATTATAGCAGAACGCGTCGCAGATTGCAAAGGAAATATTTACATTTTTTATCGCTGCTGCACACTTTTCGTAAAATCCTACTAGATAAATGAGAACAAATGTGTTATCATAAGCGCAGAGGTGATTTTATGGAAGAAAAAGACTTGCTCGATACCGTACAAGAGCAGAGTGAAGCTCCTTATGAGCCCCGTCCTGTTTGGCAGCGTGTGCTGGCCTGGATCGGCGTTGGTATCGTTGTCATCGGCGTCATTCTGTATTATTATCACATTGCGCGCGGTGGCCGATAATGCGGATCCTAGGAATTGACCCGGGCTATGGCATCACCGGCTTTGGCATTATCGAAGCTGAGCGCAATCAGGCCCGTTTGATCCAATGCGGTGCCATCACCACCCCGGCAGGAATGGACTTTTCCGCCCGGTTGGAAATTATATATGAAGATATGAAAAAGCTTCTGGAGGTGGCAAAGCCGGATGCGGTGGCCATTGAAGAGCTGTTTTTCGGTCAGAATGTCACCACCGGCATCGGCGTCGCCCAGAGCCGGGGCGTGATATTGCTGGCCATTCGGCAGGCCGGTCTGGAAGTCACCGCCTATAAGCCTGCCCAGATCAAGCAGGCCTTGGTGGGCTACGGCAACGCCACCAAGCACCAGATGCAGGAAATGACCAAGCGGCTTCTGCACCTGCAGCAGGCTCCCAAGCCCGACGATGCCGCAGACGCCATCGCCATCGCCCTGTGCCACGCCCGATCCAGTACATCCTTAATTGCGCAGGCACAAAAGTAACATACGCCCTTGGCTCTCCCTCTGGGAGAGCTGGCACGACACCCTCTCCGTCAAAAATCAAAGATTTTTGACACCTCTCCCATAGGGAGAGGCAAGAGGCCGTGGCGTGACTGAGAGGGTTTCCCTTTCTCAAAGAACAAAAGGAGGATTCTCCCATGCTATATTACATTTCCGGACCGGTCGCGGTGCTGGAGCCCGGCCTTGCCGTCATCGACTGCGGCGGCGTGGGCTACGGCTGCCGCATCACCGCCTACACCGCGGCGCAGCTGAAGATCAACCAGAACGCCCGGCTCTATATTACAGAATCCATCCGGGAGGATGCATTCGACCTGTACGGCTTCATCAGCAAGGAAGAGCAGAATTGCTACGAGCTGCTGACCTCCGTTACCGGCGTCGGCCCCAAGGCTGCCATTTCCATTTTGTCCGCCGGTCCGCAGAATTTCACTCTGGCTGTGATGACCGGGGATGAAAAGCTCCTCACCGCCGCCCAGGGCATCGGCAAGAAGATCGCCCAGCGCATCATTCTGGAGTTGAAAGACAAGATCGGCGGCAGCAGCGTGGAATTGGACTTCTCCGGTCCTGCCGCCGCTGCCCCCGTACAAGCCAGCAACAATGCTGCTATGGCCCGTGCCGCTCTGCAGGAGCTGGGTTACGGCCCTGCCGAGATCCAGAACGCCCTGAAGGGCGCACCTGCCGACGCCTCCACCGAGGAGCTGATCCGCTTCGCCCTGCGCGCTATGGTTATGAAGGGTTAAGTTTAACTCCGCACCCTTGCCTCCTCCTTTGGGGGAGGTGGATTCGCCGCAGGCGAAGACGGAGGGAGTTAACTCCCCCAGTCAGCCTGTTCGGCTGACAGCCCCCTCAAAGAGGTGGCCGAGGCTGCCAATAAGCATTTCTTGCCCCTACATTTGTTACTTAGGAGTTCGTATATGAGTTTAGAATTTTCTGAAGAACTGAATACCAGCCCCATCATTTCCCCCGCCTTTTCCCCCCAGGACGCCGGCGAGATCGGTCTGCGCCCCAAGCTGCTGTCGGACTACACCGGTCAGGAAAAGGCAAAAAATAACCTTTCCATTTATATCGAGGCCGCCCGCCGCAGAAATGAACCGCTGGATCACACCCTGCTTTACGGCCCTCCCGGTCTGGGCAAAACCACCCTTGCCGGCGTTATCGCCAATGAGATGGGTGCAGGTATCCGCATCACCTCCGGCCCGGCCATCGAAAAGCCCGGCGATCTGGCAGCCTTGCTGACCAATTTGAATCCCGGCGACATTCTGTTTATCGACGAGATCCACCGTCTGAATCGGGTCGTTGAGGAGATCCTGTACCCGGCTATGGAGGATTTCGCCATTGATATCATCGTGGGCAAGGGTCCCAGCGCCAATTCCATCCGTCTGGACCTGCCCAAATTCACCCTGGTGGGTGCCACCACCCGGGCAGGTCAGCTTTCTGCTCCGCTGAGAGACCGTTTCGGCGTTTCTCTGCGTCTGGAGCTGTATACCGCAGAAGAATTGGCCCGGATCGTAAGTCGCAGTGCCGCCATCCTGGGTATGGATATTGAGCCGGAGGGCGCGACGGAGATCGCCTCCCGCAGCCGCGGCACGCCCCGAATCGCCAACCGCTTCCTGCGCAGAGTCCGGGATTTCGCCACCGTTCTCGGCGACGGCACCATCACCAAGGAGGCCGCCGATCTGGCGCTTTCCCGTCTGGATGTGGATCAGCTGGGTCTTGACACCATCGACCGCCGGATGCTCACCGCCATTATCCGCAATTACGGCGGCGGACCGGTGGGTCTGGAGACCCTGGCCGCCACCATCGGCGAGGAGGCCGTCACCCTGGAGGATGTGTACGAGCCCTATTTGATGCAGCTGGGCTTCCTGACCCGCACCCCCCGGGGCCGCTGCGTTACCGCTCTGGCTTACAACCATCTGCACATCCCCTTTGAAGGTCAGACCCAGTTTGACATCTGAAAATGTTGCATTTTTGCATACAACCGCTGTATTTTCGCGAAAATTTGTAAAACTTTTATGAATTAACGATTGACAATATTTATAATATTGTTTATAATGCGTTTGTGGTCTAGCCACATATTATTTTATTGACTCCGCGTTATGACCAGTCGTTTTTAGTTGGCAATCACGGGGCAAACAACCGAAGAGAGGTATTTTCCAATGTACGAAGACAAGACTTTAGTTTGCAAAGAGTGCGGCAATGAGTTCGTATTCACCGCCGGTGAGCAGGAGTTCTACGCAGAGCGCGGCTTCCAGAATGAGCCCCAGCGCTGCAAGGCCTGCCGCGACGCTCGTAAGAACGCCAGCCGTGGTCCCCGTGAGTTCTTCACCGCTACCTGCGCACGCTGCGGCGGCGAGGCAAAGGTTCCCTTCGAGCCCAAGTCCGACCGTCCCGTTTTCTGCAGCGAGTGCTTCGCTCAGATGCGCGCAGAGGGCTAATTGCAAAAAACAGCAGGGCTGGTTTTCCAGCCCTGTTTGTTTGCCTTTCTGGTTTACATAACATCAGTTTTGCTTGCGGTTTTCCATTTTTCCGGACTGGACGATCGGCGGCTTTGGATCCGCCACCTCCCAGGGAATGGGCTTTTTCTCTTCCTGCTTCATCTTTTTCCCTCTCTTTCTTTTCTAGTGTTTCGCAAAAAAGAAAAGAATATGCGCCCTTGCCTTCTCCCGGGGGAAACCTTTGCTTTTCTTCCGCAGCTGCACAAATAATTGCGTTTCCTCCTCCGTCAATCCCTCGCGGCTGAAGGCCGCCTTTTGCTGCAGCGCTTTCAGCCGCGGATCCTCTTTTTTTCTGCACAAGATCTGCACGCTCAGCACAAATATCCCCAGACAAAGCAACGCCCACACCACCGCCAGGGCGCTGCTTTCTTCTTTTTCCGACATTTCCGGCAGCACCGCAGCCTCGGCTGTGGGAGTGGCCTCCAATATCCGCCAGACCTCCCCGTCCCAGTATTCCGCCCAGGTATGGGCATCTGCTCCCGTCACCGTTTTGCGCAGCCCTGCCTGCACCGTTACAGCATAGCCGGTAACAAACCTTGCCGGAATGCCGGCTGCCCGCAGCAGCACCACCGCCGCTGTGGCAAAATGCACGCAGTAGCCCCCGTCACTTTCCTCCAAAAACCAACGGGCAAAATCCGTTCCGGCAGGGGCTGCCGGGTTTTCTTCATAGCCTGCGCAGCTGCGGACGAAGCTTTGGATCTGCTCCGGCGTTTTTCCCTCCGCCAGCGCCTGCGCCCAGACCTTTGTTTCCCCGGGCAGCTGCAGACAGTCTCCCGGTGGCTTTCCCTGCACTGCTGTGCAGCACGGGATCACCGCCTGCGCCGTCCGGGATTCCACCGTCACCGTCCCCCGGACATCACCGGAAAGCGGCGCTTGCTCCTGCCCGGACGCACACCAGGCTGTGCCGTCGTAGATTTCAAACGCCCGCTCCCGCAGGTACAGCGTCTGTGACTGTGAGGACACCACATCCAGTATCGCCTGCCTGCTTGCTGTCCGGGGTCCTGCATTCAGTTCAAACCGCACTTCCGGTTTTTTCTGCAGCAGCGCCTGCAGCCGCTGCATTTGCAGCTGGTACCGCCAAGGGGGAAACAGACAAAAAACCACCCCGAAGCATACCGCCACCGGCACTATTCCTGGGACACCTTTCCCCTTCGGGCGTCCAAAGCTCCGCTCCTGGCGTACCAGCAGCACTCCGGTTTTCGCCGTATGCTTCCAATGCACGCAGCCCAAGCTGTCTTTGGGGCGATAGGGACGCAATTCGCAGTCATATTCCAGCTCCTTTTTGCCCGGAAACCGGAACAGTCCCAGAGGATCTGCTTCCCCCCACAGCGCGCTGATCATCACGCAGATCAGCGGCGAGCCTGCCGCTGTTAGCAGCGCCATCCACGCCATCCACACCGGATATGCCGCATACAGGCCCAGACAAGCCCCCAGCACAGCCAGATATACACACCACCGCTTAATCATCACCGTATTTTGGCGGACGCACCCATTTGACGATCCTGCCCAGGCAGGCATCCCCATTTCCTTTTGCCAGGATCCGATGGGAAACGCCCCGAAGAAACGCCGCCTGCACATCCTCCGGGATCACAAAATCCCTTCCCTGCATCCGGGCCCAGGCTTTGGCCAGCGCCACAACGGAAAGCGTCGCCCTGGGGCTTCCGCCACGGGTGATAAACAGAGATCTTCGCGTAGCCGTCATCAGCCGCACCGCATATTCCGTTACCGTTTCCCTGATATATGTAGCCGCTGCAGCGTCCTGCATTTCGATCAGCGCCTGCGCAGATACTGCCTGCTGCAGGCCGTCAAACCCCTGCAAAAGCATTTTGACCTCCTCCTTTTTTTCCGGATAGCCGATCCGCAGCCGCACCGAGAACCGATCCAGAAGATTATCCGGCAGCGGGTGCGTCCCTGCTCCTCCCAAAGGATTTTGTGTGGCGATCACGGCAAAAGGCCGGGGCAGCTTGTGGCATACCCCGTCTACTGTCACCTGATTTTCCTCCATGGCCTCCAAAAGTGCCGATTGGGTACGGGAGGTGGCGCGGTTCAGCTCATCTGCCAGAAACAGATTGCACATAACCGGCCCGGGTCTGTAGTGCATTTCCCCGTCACGGGGCATACAGTAGCCCACCACATCCGCCGGCATCACATCCGATGTAAACTGCACCCGACCCAGCGTCAGCCCCAACGCCTCCGCCAAAGCCGCCGCCAGGCTGGTTTTCCCCACCCCGGGGATATCCTCCAGCAAAATATGCCCCCTGGACAGGATCGCCGCCAGGCACCACAAAACTGTCTGCTCCTTGCCTGCGATCACCTTGCCAACCTGCTCCGTGACCTGCCTTGCCATTGCTTCGATCATCTGCATTTCCCTCTTTTGCGATCATAATGCAACATTATACAGTATTGGGCGTATCCATTGCCGTCGTAATCTGGTGGATTCTACCATTTTTCATATTCTGTATTGCATTTTTGCAGAAAAATCGTTATGATATACTTACCAGTTTGTGCTGTGAGGTGATCTTGATGTTCTCAGGCTTTACGCCCGAAACTGTGGACTTCCTTTGGGGAATCCGGATGAACAACAACCGGGACTGGTTCCTGGCCAACAAACCCCACTATACCAACGCCCTTTACGAGCCGATGAAGGCCCTGGGACAAGAACTTTTCCTGCCCTTTGCGGACAAGCCGGGAAATCTTCTGAAGGTCAGCCGCATCTATCGGGATGCCCGGATGCACCATCCGCTGCCCTACAAGGAAAGCCTCTGGATCTGCATCCGCAAGGATGTGCAGTGGTGGGCAGAAAACCCCTGCCTTTTCTTTGAGATCAACCCCGAGGGCGTGGATTACGGTTTCTTCTATTGGAAGCCGCCCGTCGCTTCTGTGGAAAACTTCCGGCGGACAGTTACCGCCCAGCCCAAAAAATTCTTAAAAATGATCCGGGACGCGGAAGCCGCCACCGGCATTCATATTACAGCGGATTGCTACAAGCGTCCGAAACCCACCGACAACAAAGCGCTCGCCCCCTATTTTGCCTGGAAAAGCGCCATCAGCTGCATTCGCCACGAGGACTTCAGCGAAGCTACCTTTGGCCCGGAGCTTGCAATCCGGGTGCGTACCATGTTTGAGCAGCTGATCCCCCTGTATGATTTTTTTAACAATTTTCGTGTGTAACAAAGGAGACAGAATATGAAAAATACAATTTTTAAGGGTATGGCCACCGCTTTGGTGACACCTATGACCGCCACCGGCGTGGACTATGACAATCTGGCTCGCCTGATCGACTTCCAGCTGGAAAACGGCATCAACGCTCTGGTTGCCGTCGGCACCACCGGCGAAAGTGCCACTCTGAGCCCTGAAGAGCGCAAGGCCGTCATCCGCTTCACCGTGAATCGGGTCAATGGCCGCGTGCCCGTCATTGCCGGCACCGGCACCAACAACACCGCCCATGTTCTGGATTACACCCGCAGCGCCTGCGACGATGGCGCCGATGCTGTTCTGGTGGTTACCCCCTACTATAACAAGGCCACCCAGTCCGGCCTGTTTGCCCACTACAGCGCTGTGGCCGACGTGACCGAGAAGCCTATGATCCTCTACAATGTCCCCTCCCGCACCGGCTGCAACCTGCTGCCGGAGACCGTTGCCAAGCTTGCCGAGCACGAGAAGATCGTAGCCGTCAAGGAGGCCAGCGGCAATATGAAACAGGCTGTGGAGATCTTTACCCGCTGCGGCGATAAGATCGACGTCTACTCCGGCGAGGATGCCATCACCGTTCCTATGGTTTCTATGGGCGGCGCCGGCGCTATCAGCGTTTTGTCCAATGTTGTTCCCAAGCTGTGCGTAGAAATGACCGATGCTGCCTTTGCCGGCGATTTCGCCACCGCATCCGCGCTGCAGTGCAAGCTGCTGCCGCTGACCAACGCTCTGTTCAGCCAGGTCAACCCCATTCCTGCCAAGGCCGCCGTTTCTGCAATGGGCTTCGGCGAGGAGATCCTGCGCCTGCCGCTGACCAAGATGGAAGAGCCTATGCGCACCAATCTGTTTAACCAGATGCGGGCACTGGGAGTTCGCGTATGAGAGCGGTAATTTGCGGCGCCAACGGCGCAATGGGCAAGCTGATCGACGGCATTTTGGGCGATGAGGTCTGGGGTCGCGTCAGCATTGACGGCGAAAACGGCGTGCCCAAGACCTTTGCAGAGCTGGGCAAGGTGGACGCCAATATGGTCATCGACTTTTCCCACCACGCTGCCGTTGCCGATGTGCTGAACTATGCCATTTCCCTGAACTGCCCTGTGGTCATCGGCACCACCGGTCATACCGCTGCGGAAAAAGAACTGATCTACCAGGCTGCCAAGCAGATCCCTGTGTTCTATTCCGGCAATATGAGTCTGGGCATCGCCGTGCTGTGCCGTCTGGCAAAGCAGGCCGCCAGCTTCTTCCCCGATGCGGATATCGAGATCGTGGAGACCCATCACACCCGGAAGGTGGATGCCCCCAGCGGAACTGCCCTGATGCTGTTCAACGCCATCAAGGAGGTTCGCCCCCAGGCTACCGCCAACTGCGGCCGTGCCGGTGAGGGCAAGCGCACCAAGGAGGAGATCGGCATTTCCTCCCTGCGGCTGGGCAATGTTGTAGGCGTGCACGAGGTCCACATCCACACCGCCACCCAGAGCCTGACCCTGCGCCACGATGCCATCACCCGTGCCATGCTGGCCGACGGTGCCGTGGATGCTGCCCGTTTTATGGAATGCAAACCCAAGGGTCTTTACAATATGGAGTCCATTCTGGGCTAAGGAGCTTTTATGAATGTTTGGTATATGAACGGCGCCGGAAATGACTTTGCGGTGATCGACGCCCGGGGTCTTGCGCCTGACTACGCCCGGCTGGCTCTGGAGTTATGTAAACTAACCGGCGCTGACGGCTTTATGGCCATCGACAACTCCCAGATCGCCGATTTCAAGCTTCATTTCTATAATGCTGACGGTTCCCGGGGCGAAATGTGCGGCAACGGCAGCCGCTGCATCTGCCGCTTCGCTTTTGAACACGGCATCGCCGGTGCGGATATGCGCGTAGAAACCGATGCAGGCATCGTCTGCGGCAAGCGCTTAAGCCGGAGCCGGTATCTGGTGAAGCTGAACAATCCCGGTATTGTGGATCTTGCCCGCAAGACCGACACGGCCTATATCGAGCTGGGCGATCCCGGCGTGCCCCACGCCGTTACGGAAATTCCGGGGCTAAGCTGGGATATGCGCGCAGCGCTTCTGGAAAAAGCCAGGGGTCTTCGCTACGATCCTGCTTTCCCCAAGGGGGCAAATGTAAATTTCTTCACCTGGCTGGATGAAACCGCCATCCGCATCCTGACCTTTGAACGGGGCGTGGAGGATTACACTCTGGCCTGCGGCACGGGCAGTGCTTCCACCGCCGTTGTGCTGTGGCTGAGAGGTCTTCTTCCCACCGGCAAGCTGACGGTCAAAAATCCCGGCGGTGATCTTTCCGTCACCGTGGAAGGCAGCAGCGGTCAGATCGAAGCCCTCTGGCTGGAAGGCCCCACCGAGGTTGTCAAGATTTTTGAAGTGTAAAAAAGAGATGCCCATCGGGCATCTCTTTTTTATAAATATATGCACCACACCTTGGCCCCCTCAAAGAGGGGGGCTGTCTTTTTGCAACGCAAAAAGACTGGGGGAGTGTCCTCCCGTAATAACAACACTCCCTCCGTCACGGCTTACGCCGTGCCACCTCCCTCAAAGAGGGAGGCGAGGAATTATCCCCTCTCATCCAGTGCCTTCTTAATATCGCCGATGGTATACAGCGAGCCGAAGCAGAGGACAACGCCGTCTTCGCCGGCCATCTCAATGGCCAGCTTCACGCCGTCGGCAATTTCCTCGCAGGCTGTGGCCTTTGCGCCGGCTTTTTCCAAATGCTCCGCTAGCTCCCGGGCCGGCAAGCGCCGGGGGTTGGGGGGCGTTACGCAGACAAACTGCTCCACCAGCGGCATTACCGGCCGGTACATATCGCCGTAATCCTTGTCCGCCAGCACGCCGGTCAGGGCAACGACCCGCTTGCCTGCCAGATAATCACCGATATTCTTCACCAGCGCTTCAATGCATTGAGGATTGTGACCGCCGTCAATGATAAACAGCGGCTTTTCCCTTACAATATCAAACCGCCCCGGCCAGGAAACATCCCGCAGACCGTCATAAATGTTCTGCCGGCTGATATTCCACCCCTTTTGGGTTAAGATTTCCACTGTCGCCAGCACCACCGCCGCATTTTTCATCTGGTGCGCGCCCAGCAGGGCGGTGCGCAGGCCCTTATATGTGCCGCAGTCAAAGCTCTGGCCGTCCAGACCGTGGGAAATGGGCGTGAGCCCCTCAAAATCCGCCTTTTTCAGCGCGACATTCCGCTGCTCGCAGACAGTTTCAAACACCTTTTCCACCGAAGGCGTACTGCGGTAGATCACGGCATCGCCGCCATCCTTGAAAATACCGGCCTTGGTAGCCGCAATTTCCTCCAGGGTTTTCCCCAGATAATCGGTATGATCCAGGCCGATATTGGTGATCACCGCCACCTCCGGCGTTGGGATTACATTGGTGGAATCCAGCGCGCCGCCCATTCCCACCTCCAGCACCACGATATCGCAGCCGCGGCGCTTGAAAAATTCAAAGCCGATGCAGGTCACCAGTTCAAATTCCGTCGGCGTATCCGCCATGGACTCCGCCAGCGGCTTTACAAACTCCGTGATCGCCACCAGTTCCTCATCGGTGATCATTTCCCCGTCCACCTGCATCCGCTCGTGGAAGGTATAGATGTAGGGCGAGGTATACAGTCCGGTGCGATAGCCGGCCTTTCGCAGTATGGACGCGGTCATTGCCGCGGTGCTGCCCTTGCCGTTTGTGCCGGCAATGTGGACAAATTTCAGTTCATTCTGGGGATTTCCCATTTTCTCCAGCAGCGCAAAGGTGCGGCTCAGACCGGGCACGCTGCCCTTCCAGCACACGCTGTGGATATATTCCAACGCTTCATTTATGTTCATATAAAACACCTTATTGAATCAATCTGCTTTTCTTAAGTCCAACGGTTACCGGAATGCTTACCGCGGCCATTGCCAGGGAAAAGGCTATTCCCAGCGCGATTCGAATCCAGAACACACCAAACACCAGCGCGTAATTATAATAGCCAAACATTTTGGAATCCACATAGTATGCCAGCGTATTCAGCACGGATGCCAGCACGCCGGCAATGGCACTAACGGCAAAAATCCAAACTGTGCGCCAGGATTTGAAAAGTTCCTCTGTTGTATACCGCCGCTTCAGACCCCACAGGCAAACACCGATCAGCAAGCCTCTGGTCACAGCAGGCAGAATCCACAACAGCGTTGTAGGCGTAAAGCCGTATGTCAGCATTTGGTTGATAAATTCGCCCAAAAAGCCAACGATTGCTGCGTCCAGCGGACCAAATACAACCGCACTTATTACTACCGGCAGATCCTCAACGGTAACCTTGACGCCAGCAATAATGAAAGAAAAGAAAGACAATCCCACAAACATAGCTGCCATAACGGCATTCAATGCTATCCGTTGTACAGTAAAGCGACTCTTTTTCAATGGTTTTCTCCTTTCTGTAAAAGAAAATCCCCGTACCTATGGCACGGGGAGTAAACTGCGCAAAAATTCACAAAGTCAGCGGGTGCGGATACCTCATCGCGGAACGAATCCTTCGTCCGCCAAACAACTCCCCATTTTGGCGGCACTTCACGCGAGGTTTCCTACTCTGTTTGAAGCTATCATACAACATGATACCCAAATTGTAAACAATAAATTTCCGTGAATAAAATTCCCATTGCTGGCAAACACTACCTCCGCAGATAAATTTCGATGTCATTGACTAATTCTGTCATTCCGAGCGGTGACCGAGGTCACCGGTTCGCAATGACTCTATCTTCATGACATCGCGCAAAATTACAGGAGGGATTTTTATGTTCCAGAAAAAATTACTTTGCTTTGCGCTGGCGCTTTGCTGCCTGATGGGCCTTGTTAGCGGCGTCGCCGCATTGGAGGTGGATTGCGATGCCACCTATTGCTTCAGCGGCGAGGATTTTGCCGCCGAAGAGCAGCTGACCGGCATCTGCATCACCGGTCTGCCCGATGCCGATACCGGCACCGCTATGCTGGGTCACCGGGTGCTGCAGCCCGGCGATATCCTCACCGCCGACCAGCTGGCGCAGATGACCTTTTCTCCCCTGCGCACCGAAACCGACAATCTGGCAGTGGTCACCTATCTTCCCATTTATGAAAATCGGGTCGCCCCCAGGACCAGTATGACCATTTCCATCAAGGGCAAGACCGATCAGCCTCCCGTGGCAGAGGACTATGCCCTGGAAACCTACAAAAACCTGCCCATCACCGGCACGCTGAAGGTTACCGATCCCGAGGGCGAAGCTCTGACCTACTCTCTGACCCGCCAGCCCAAACGGGGCAGCGTTTCCATCCGCGAGGACGGCACATTTGAATACACCCCCAAGAAGAATAAGGTTGGCGTGGATTCCTTCCAGTTCACCGCCACCGACCCCCAGGGCAATGTTTCCCGTGAGGCCACCGTTACCGTAAGGATCCTGAAGCCCACCGACGCCGCCCAGTATACCGATACTGCAGGCTCTGACTGCCGCTTCGCCGCGGAATGGATGAAAAATACCGGTCTGTTTGTAGGTGAGCAGATCGGTGGAGAGTATTGCTTTAACGAAAATGCCCCTGTCAGCCGCGGTCAATTCCTGGCTATGGCCGTCAAGGTGCTGGGCATCCCCACAGAGGATGGCGCAGCCTACACCGGCTACACCGATGATATCCCCAACTGGCTGAAGCCTTATCTGGCAGCAGCCATGCGCAGCGGTATGACTGCCGGCCTGCCGGCCTCCGAGTCCGGCGCATTTGGTGCTGAAGAAGCTATCACCGGCGGCGAAGCCGCAGTTATGCTGCAAAATGCAATGGATCTTTCCGTATCCGTAGCTGCACAGGCTTCTGCCGGCAAGGATGACAGCCAAGCCCATTGGGCAGCCGCATCCGTTGCCGCTATGGGTGAAAACGGCATCGACCTGTCCCTGACAGACACCCTGACCCGTGGGGAGGTAGCCATTTTGCTGTATCAGATCAGCCAAATGACCGACTCCGCCCCCGGCCTGCAGATGTATCAGTAAAAATTTTCCCCATACCTTCCCCCGAGGGGAAGGTGCTGAGCGTTAGCGAAGCGGAAGAGGAATTCGGGCAGTAATTTTAGATTAATCTCAATTTTAGGGCTTATACGGCACTTTGGTGCACGCCATTCCTCTCCCGTCAGCCTATCGGCTGCCACCCTCTCCCCGGGAGAGGGTATGCCAAGCTCTCTCAAAAGAAAAAGGGACGGATTGCTCCGTCCCTTTTATCTATTCTCTTACCCCCACAGGCCGTCGGGATACAGGCCGCTTTCGGTCATACCCTTCAGTGCGGCAACGATCTGGGGCTTGTCGGCAGCATAGGTAACGCCGTACCACTTATCGGGGGATTCCAGCACCTTAACAGTAGCCTTCTCCTCACGCAGCAGCTGCTCAACAGCCAGAGGCAGGAAGAACTCAGCCTTGGCAGGATTCTCTACCAGCGCCTTCTCCAGGAATGCAGGGAAGCGAGCTTCCAGCTCATCCAGGAAGCCGGGGGTGTAGCCCCACATATTCATAGAAACCACGGTGTTTGCAGGCACATCGATCCAGGTCTCGCCGCCATCCTCGGTGTAATGGATGCCGCCCTCGTAGGTCTCGATACGGGTCTGCTCAGCGATGGTGGTCAGCAAGCCGTTGCCATCGGTTTCGCAGATGCCACGGGCAACGCTGCCGTTCTCGGTAACGGTATTGCCCAGCAGATAGCCTACCATGCAGAAATCGTACTTGTCGCCGTCATTGGCCTTTTCCAGCGCATTGTAGATGGTGCGGAAAGCAGACTTTCCGTAGTAATCATCAGCATTGATAACCGCAAAGGGAGCGCCGTCAATGGCTTCCTTGGCACACATAATTGCGTGGCAGGTGCCCCAGGGCTTGGTGCGCTCAGCAGGCACGGTAAAGCCGGCAGGGATCTTGTCCAGCTCCTGATATGCATAACGGATCTCCATAGGGCACTTTTCCAGGCGCTTGCCTACGGTGTCCATAAAGTCCTTGCGGATGGCCTCCTTGATGATAATAACTGCAGTCTCAAAGCCGGCAGCATAGGCATCAAACAGAGAGAAGTCCAGGATCGCCTCGCCCTGACTGCCAACGGGGTCGATCTGCTTGAGTCCGCCGTAACGGCTGCCCATACCGGCGGCCATAACTACCAGGATCGGTTTCTTTGCCATGATAAATGATCTCCTTTTATGTTAGTGTTAAATAAATATCTTCTTTTTTGATTTTATCCCAGGAAAAGACGGTTGCCAGCTCCTTGGCAGACACCGCTTCCGGTTTCTCTGTCAGACCGCAGGCGTGAGCCAAAATGCCCAGCAGCTGTTCCGGTTTCATCTTCTGCCGCAAAACGCCAAGATCCAGATCCTTATCCCGCTTGCTCAGCCGCCGTCCGTCTACCGACATCAGCATCGGCACATGGCCGTAGGCAGGATGAGAAAAGCCAAACAGCTCCTGCAGATACATCTGCCGCGGTGCGGAGCTTAACAAATCATTGCCCCGTACCACCTCGGTCACACCGGCTTCACCGTCATCCACCGTGACCGCCAGCTGATACACATACACCCCGTCTGCCCGGCGGACAACGAAATCGCCGCAATCGGTCAGCAGATTTTCTCTGTATGTGCCCTGCATCAGATCCTGAACCGTCCAGAGCTTATCCGGCACCTTCACCCGCCAGGACGGCGCCCGGTCAAAGGCAGCCCTTTGCGCCTCTGTCAGATCCCGGCAAGTGCCGGCATAGACATAGGTGCCGTCGGACAAATGGGGCGCATTGACGCTGTGAAGCTGACTGCGTGTGCAGTAGCAGGGGTACAGCAGATCCAGCTCCTGCAGCCGTTCAAAATAGCGGTCATAAACCTTGCTGCGTTTGCTTTGAGGCTCGGTCTCCCGATCCCAGGTTAAGCCCAGCCAGGTCAGATCCTCACGCAGAAGCTGCGCCAGCGCATCGCTGGTGCGCTGGGTATCCAGATCCTCCATCCGCAGGATCATTTCGCCGCCTCTGGATTTGACAGAGAGCCAGGCGATCATCCCGGCAAACACATTGCCCAGATGCATTCTGCCTGACGGAGTCGGTGCAAAGCGTCCTACCGGCTGCATCAGACGAACTTCACCAGCCAATAGACCAGTATGCCGATAATGCCCACGCAAAGGCCTGCTGCAACAGACAGCAGGGTGATGATCGTATTGTCATCCCTTTTCTTCTTTTTCAGCGCAGCTTCTTCCTCTGCCGCCTTCTCTATGTCTTTTCCGTAATCGTTGGAATAGTTGCAATATGCCACAGGCTCCGAAGCGATCACAGTCTGATCCGGATCGTCAAAAGCAGGCGCCACATCTCTGGGGATCACAATGGTTGCTGCATCGTCAAATGCCGGTGCGGCTGCTTCCGGGATGTCTGCAGTCTTGGCTTCCTCCGCGTCCTGCAGGGGCTCCTCCAAAAACGCCTTCATCAGCTTGTCCAGATCCTGCGGCTCTTCTGCCAGCAGCTCTCTCTCGATCCGTTCCAGCTCCTCATTTCTATCTTCCATGGTCTGCACCTCCTTTGGGGTTATTCTACTGCAAAAAAATGGGATTGTAAAGATGCAAAATCTGCAGGCGCACCGTTCTGGCGGTGCGCCTGCAAGAAATACACTTATTCCATAATGCTGCCGTCGGGATTGAACAGAGGCAGCTTCTCCAGATAGATGATATCCCCTCTGTCCTGGGCATCGCCCTCAGCTAGGATGGCCATTCTGCCGCAGATCTGGCCGCCGGCCTTTTCCACCAGCGCTTCCAGCGCGCTGAGGCTCTCGCCGGTGGAGATCACATCGTCCACGATCAGGACCTTCTTGCCCTTGATCCGCTCTGCGTCAGCGCCGTCCAGATACAGATGCTGCTCCCGGTTTGTGGTGATGGAGTGGACCTCCACTTCAAAAATATCCCGCATATACAGCTTGGTTGCCTTGCGGGCCAGGATGTAGCGTGCATCACCGGCCTGGCGTGCCATTTCGTGCGCCAGAGGAATTCCCTTGGCCTCTGCGGTAATAATATAGTCATAAGCAGGTGCCTTGGCCAGCAGATCTCTGGCGCAGGCCACCGTCAGCTCCGGATCACCAAAGATCACAAAGCCGGCAATGTAAAGCTTGTCGTTTACGGGGCAGATGGGCAGATCCCGCTCCAGACCCGCAATGTTCATACGGTATTCCATAAGGTCATCTCCTAGTATGTGTTATACTGTCATTATAAAAGTGTTGGCGGATAATGTCAAGATTTTCCCCGGAGCTGCAGGAAGATATTGACACCTTTCAGGCGCTGTGGTATAATTTCCCTGACCTGTGAGGGAGTAGCAAAATGCTTTGGCATTTGGTAAGTCAACACTCCGGCTTTTGCCTGGCTTACCTTGATTGCAAGACTCATGTGTACACCGTACACGGCCCCTTTCAGGACGGATCCGTGTATGGCAAATGCCATAGCGGATTTTTTATTTCCGCAAAACAATTTCAAGGAGTGTGTTTTATTATGTTAGATGCTTTTTTCACCTGGTATGAGAACCTGCCCGGCACCCTGATCGGCGCTCTGGCGCTGTTTGCCGTGGGTCTTGTACTGCTAATCAAGGGCGGCGACTGGTTTGTGGACAGCGCCACCGCCATTGCCAAGCGTTTCCGCGTTCCTGAGATCATTATCGGCGCCACCGTGGTTTCCATCGGCACCACCCTGCCGGAGGTAATGGTTTCCGCCACCGCCGCTATGAATCAAAACGGCGCCATTGCCTATGGCAATGCCATCGGCTCCATCATCTGCAACACGGCGCTGATCGCTGCGCTGACCATCGCCATCCGTCCCGCACCCGTCAACCGCAAGGCCATTACCATGCCGGTGATCTTCTTCTTTGTTTCTGCAGCCATTTATCTGGTGGCAGCTTACGGCTTCGGCCGGTTTGACCGCTGGCTCGGCATTGTGATGCTGGCTGTTTTCGCGCTGTATATGACCCTGACCGTTCGCCAGGGCTTCAAAAATCCCGTCACCGCAGATGCTCACGCACAAGAAGATACCACCTCCTCTGACGGCTCTCTGCTGCTGAGCTTTGCCGTTCTGGTGGGCAGCGCAATTCTCATCGCCATCGGTGCGGATATGCTGGAGAGCTCCTCCGTTTCTCTGGCCGGAATGGCAGGCATCCCCACGGAAGTGGTCGGCGTTACCATTGTTGCCCTCTGCACCAGTCTGCCGGAGCTGGTCACCGCAGTTACCGCCCTGGCCAAGGGTCACGGTGCCCTGTCGCTGGGCAATATCATCGGTGCAAACATTTTCAATCTGGTGCTGGTTTCCGGCGTTGCCGTTACCATTTCTCCCTTTGAGGTGCCCACAGGCAGCACACTGTTCGGCCAGAACACCTCTCTGGTGCTGGAGCTGCCGCTGATGCTGGCAGTTATGGCGCTGATGACGCTGCCTGCTGTCTTCAAGAAAAAGCTGTTCCGCTGGCAGGGCGCCGCCCTCTTGACCATCTACGCCGCTTTTGTGCTGATCCAGGTGCTGATCGCATTGCATATTCTATAAATCAAAAGGGACACCTTTATCAGGCGTCCCTTTTTTTTGCGTTTTTCAAGTCTTCTCATTTTACCCAAACCGGCTGTAGACCTTTCCCGGCTGGAGGGTAATGCCCTTGATCTTTGCCAGCTGGGATGCTGTCACAAAGCAAAATCCCTGATCCTGCAGCTTGTCAATAATGGCCAGCGCTGCATCCACGGAGCAGTCGCACATATCGTGCAGCAGGATCACATCTCCGTCTTTGACCGATTCCACCACAAAGGTCTCCACCGCCTGGGCGTCGTGATTGGCCCAGTCCCGGGGATCCACAGACCAATTCAGGATCGCCAGCCCAACATCCTTGGTTGCCTGCACCAGCGCATCGCCCCGGCTTCCTCCGGGCGGCCGCAAGAACACCGGCTCGCAGCCCTCCGGCAGAAGCTCCGCCGTCCGTTTGATCTCATCCATTGCCTGAGAATAGGTCATTTTACCCATATCATCATGGCTGTAGCCGTGCAGACCGATCTCGTGCCCCTCCCGGAATATCCGCTCTGCTTCCCGGGGATACTCCTTAAGCCGGTATCCGCACAGCAAAAAGGTGGCCTTTACGCCCCGTTCTTCCAGACCGTCCAAAAGCCGTCGGGTATACTTGCCCGACGGGCCGTCGTCAAAGGTCAGCGCAATGTATTTGGCATTTTTCTCTCCCCGTACCGGAAACGCCAGCATACAAATGCACAAAATCATACTGATTAATCGCCGCATATCCTTTTTCCTTCCCAATATGGTAACTTTACTTTTCCCAAAAATAATGATATAATGCAAAAAACCCTTTTTAACCAGAGGTTATCGCTATGCTGTCTAAACTCGCCGCCGTGGCAAACCGATACGAGGAGCTGTGCTTTAAGTCGGAGCAGCCGGATTTTTACGCTGACCCGAAAAAAGCAGCCGCTTTGCTGCGGGAAAAAAACGACTTGGAGCCTATCGTGGAGGCCTTCAACGCCTATAATGCCGCGCTGCAGGAGATGGCAGATGCCCAGGAGCTGATGAGCGACCCGGAAATGAAGGAATTTTGCCAGCAGACCTTCCAAAGCGCAAAGCAAAACAGCGAAGAGCTTTACCGCAGGCTGCAGATCCTGCTGCTGCCCAAAGATCCCAACGACGAAAAAAGCGTGATCGTGGAGATCCGCGGCGGCGTCGGCGGCGAAGAAAGCGCTCTGTTCGCCCACAGCTTATTCCGGATGTACAGCATGTATGCCACCCAAAAGGGCTGGAACATTGAGCTGATGAATTACAATGAAACAGAGCTGGGCGGTGTAAAGGAAGCGGATTTTGTCATTAACGGTCGGGGCGCTTACTCCCGGATGAAGTACGAATCCGGCGTCCACCGTGTCCAGCGCGTGCCGGAGACCGAGTCCGGCGGCCGCGTCCATACCTCTACCGCCACGGTGGCAGTTTTGCCGGAAATGGAAGAGGCTTCCGTGCAGATCGACCCCGGCGATATTGAAATGCAGGTCTACCGGGCCAGCGGTGCCGGCGGTCAGCATGTTAACAAAACCTCCTCTGCCGTCCGTCTGATCCACAAGCCCTCCGGCATCGTGGTCGCCTGCCAGGAGGAACGCTCTCAGCTGCAAAACCGGGAAAAATGTATGCGTATGCTGGCCTCCAAGCTCTACGAGATTGAGCAGGAAAAATTAAATTCTGAGGTCACGGGTATGCGCCGCAGCCAGGTAGGCACCGGTATGCGCAACGAGCGCATCCGTACCTATAATTTCCCCCAGGGTCGGGTCACCGACCACCGTGTGGGGCTTACCCTGTATAAGATCGACGCCGTTATGGACGGCGCATTGGATGAGATCATCGACGCCCTTGCCACCGCCGACCAGGCCGAAAAGTTAAAGAACGCACAATAAAGCCTTCCCCTTATAGGCAGGCATCTCGGCTCTCCCTCTGGGAGAGCTGGCAAAAATCAAAGATTTTTGACTGAGAGGGTTTTCGTCTATACCCTCTCCGCCCAGTGTGCGCACTGGGCACCTCTCCCAAAGGGAGAGGCAAGTTGGAGGACATAACTATGGAATTTATCACCAATTCACCCCAGCAGACCGAGGAGATCGGCGCTGCCCTGGGCAAAATACTGACTGCAGGCGCCGTCATTGCCTACGAAGGCGACCTGGGTGCCGGCAAGACCGCATTTACCAGGGGTCTGGCCAGAGGCTTGGGCTGCACCGATCCGGTCACCAGTCCCACTTATACCATCGTAAATGAATATCTGTCCGGACGGCTGCCGCTGTTTCACTTTGATATGTACCGCCTGCATTCTTCTGATGACCTTTGGGATATCGGCTGGGAGGATTATTTGGATCGCGGCGGCATCTGCGCCGTGGAATGGAGCGAAAATGTGGCCGATGCTATGGAAGATCCCATCACCGTCCGCGTAGAAAAAACTGGCGATGAAAGCCGCCGCATCACCATCGAAGGAGGGATCGACCTTGCTGCTCTTAGCCTTTGAAACTTCGGCAAAAGCCGCTTCCGTCGCCCTTTTTGACGGCGAAACGCTGCTGGGCGAAAGCTACCAGAACACCGGCCTGACCCATTCCCAGACTCTGCTGGTAATGTCGCAGGACCTGCTTTCCCAATGCGGCAAAGCCCCTGCGGATGTGGAAGCCGTGGCTGTTGCCAACGGCCCGGGCAGCTTCACCGGCGTGCGCATCGGCGTTGCCGCAGCCAAGGGCTTCGCCTGGGGAAGGGATATTCCCTGCTATGGCGTCAGCACTTTGGAAGCCATGGCGCTGGGCTTAGGCGCATTTGACGGCATTGTATGCCCCGTGATGGATGCCCGAAGAAGCCAGGTCTACAACGCGCTGTTTGAAGCGAGCGAAAACAAACTGTGCCGAATCGCTCCCGACCGGGCAATTTCCCTGGCAGATCTGGGCGCGGAACTGAAAAATGCGGAAAAACCGATTTTTCTGGTTGGCGACGGCAGCAAGCTGTGCTATGATACCCTTAAGGATATGGTGTGCGGTCTGGTGATGCCTGCAGAAAGCCGGCTGCACCAGCGCGCCGTAGGCGTAGGACTTCTGGCGCTGCAAAAAATCGCCGCAGGCGAAGCCGGTGACGGCAACGCCCTCGCTCCCAACTACCTGCGCTTAAGTCAAGCCGAACGGGAGCGCCTGGAGAGGGAAAATACCTAATTCGTGTCATTGCGAGGCCTGAAAGGCCGTGGCAATCCCCAAAAAACAATGCACCGCACCCTCGCCTCCCTCTCTGAGGGAGGTGGCAAAAATCTTTGATTTTTGACGGAGGGAGTTTAACTCCCCCAGTCGTGGCGTACGCCACGACAGCCCCCTCAGAGAAGGGGCCAAGGTTTCAAACCCTTCATTTGTATTTTTAATAAAAGGAGATAGATCAATATGTCCAATGTTTATGTACTCGACCATCCTCTGATCCAGCACAAGCTGGCTATCCTGCGCAGCAAAAAGACCCCTGTCAAGGAATTCCGTGAGCTGGTCAGCGAGATCTCCGGCCTGATGTGCTACGAAGCCACCCGCAATCTGCCTCTGAAGGAGGTTCAGGTGGAGACCCCCATCTGCACCGCTACCTGCCGCGTGCTTGCTGGCAAGAAGCTGGCCATCGTGCCCATCCTCCGTGCAGGTCTGGGTATGGTGGACAAGATGGTGGATCTGATCCCCTCTGCCAAGATCGGCCATATCGGTCTGTACCGCGACCCCGAGACCCATCTGCCGGTAGAATACTACTGCAAGCTGCCTGAGGATATCGAAAACCGGGAGGTTTTCGTGGTTGATCCTATGCTGGCCACCGGCGGCAGTGCCATTGCTGCCATTGACTTTTTGAAGAAGCGCGGCTGCAAGCACATCATTATGATGAACATCATCGGCTGCCCCGAGGGTGTCAAGGCTGTACAGGATGCGCACCCCGATGTG
The DNA here is from genome assembly GCA_017410075.1 of Oscillospiraceae bacterium. GTDB lineage: Bacteria > Bacillota > Clostridia > Oscillospirales > Oscillospiraceae > Faecousia. The sequence continues at coordinate 23,737 of JAFQRK010000036.1, forward strand.
GACATCTATCTGGCTGCTCTGGATGAAAAGCTGAACGACCACGCCTACATCGTTCCCGGTCTGGGCGATGCCGGCGACCGCATTTTCGGTACAAAGTAATTATCAAGGGACTGTTGCGTTGCAACAGTCCCTTTTTACCTTTCCCCTTGGCTCCCCCTTTGGGGGAGCTGGCAAAAATCTTTGATTTTTGACTGAGAGGGTTTCTATTCTTTCGCCTTCAGCCGGATCATCAGAAGATACAGCATACTGCTCAGCCGGTTCAGCATCCGCAGCAGCTCCAGACGGGTGGGATTCCCCTTTTCGTCCGTAAAGGCCGCCACCGCCGCCAGCTCCACCTGCCGGGCAATGCACCGGGCACGGTTGAGCAGCAAGATCTTCTCCCCATCGGTGTGCGCCGGCATAAAATGGGGCTGTCCGTAAAAATTCTGGGGCAGATGGCTGCGCTTGCGCAGCTCCTGCTCTGTCAGGCCGCAAAGCTTGCGCTCCAAAACCGGCTCATCCAGCACCTCGCACCGCAGAAGATACCGGGCGGTATCCAGAATATCCTGCAGCTCCACAGAAAATTCCGGCACTTTTAGTTGACATAACATCAGCTCCGCTTCCAGCAGATCCATTTTCCCCCGAAAAGCGATCCGGGGATGGGTCTTGCAGACCAGAACATTGCCGTTCAAGTGGGTCATATGCTCCGGCTTTTCCTCAAGATACGCGCCGTTTTCCAACACATACCGCTCCGGTCTTGCCTGCTCTGCGGGCAGGATCTCGACCCGCTCCCGCCGCAGATAATCCCTCGCCCCGGAGGTCAGCTGATCCCCGGATGATAGATAAAATACCCGCTTTCCGTCCCGGTTGCGGATATTGTCCCGGACATTTTGCTCTGTAAAAAGCATCAGGCCTTAGGCGCCGCGCCGCCCTTGCGGCCATTGGGCAGAATGGCATCCACCTCGGTGTGGGGACGGGCAATCACATGGACGGAGATCAGCTCGCCCACCTTTTCCGCAGCAGCTGCACCGGCATCCGTTGCGGCCTTCACCGCGCCCACATCGCCGCGGACCATTACGGTCACCAGACCGCCGCCTACCTGCTCCTTGCCTACCAGCTGCACATTGGCAGACTTGACCATGGCATCTGCTGCCTCGATCGCACCGATCAGACCCTTGGTCTCGATCATACCCAAAGAATTTGTATCCATTTTTTAAAACTCCTTTATTTTAATTTTTCCAAAATCCTTGCTGTTAAAAGCTCCACAAGACTGTTGTCAACCACGCCCTGCTGCTGCCGGTCAAAATCCCAGGCCACACGGCGAATGTTGATCAGATCCAGAGGAGAAATATTGTTGGACGATGCGCTGCCGCCTACCGCGCCGCAGCCCAGGGTCAGTGCCGGGAACAGCTTTGTGGTCGCGCCAATGCCGCCCAGCGCCGCCGGGGTATTCACCAGAAAACGGGAAACCGGGATCTGCAGAGCGAATTTTCGCACCACTTCCTTGTCCTCCGCGTGCATGGCAAAGGTATGACCGCTGCCCTCATGGGTCAGCACCTCGATAGCCTTTTCAAGCACCGCGTCCTCGCTGTCCATCACAAAAAATGCCAAAACGGGACACAGCTTTTCCATAGAATAGGGCCTTGTGGGGCCTGCCTCCTGCTCCCGTGCCACCAGGATCTTGGTGCTGTCGGGAACTGAAAAACCGGCCATTTTCGCCAATGCTGTGGCAGGTCTGCCAACGATCTCCGGGTTCAGCGCGCCGGAGGGGCGGAACAGCAGCTTTGCCAGCTGGCCAGCCTCCCGGGTGTCCATAAAGTAGAAGCCCTGGCGCTGTGCCTCCTCCCGGACGGCCATTTCCATATCCTTTTCCACAATGATGCTCTGCTCCGATGCGCAGACTGTGCCGTAATCGAAGCTTTTTGACCGCAAAATGCTTGCGATCGCCTTTTTCACATCGGCGCTGTGATGGATATAAGCAGGGCCGTTGCCGGCGCCCACACCGATGGCCGGCTTGCCGGAGGAATAGGCTGCGCGTACCATTGCCGGGCCGCCGGTTGCCAGGATCAGCCGCACCTCATCTGCGCCCATCAGCTCCTGACAGCCTGCCATAGACCCAAAGGTCAGGCAGCTGATACAGCCGGCAGGCGCGCCTGCCTTTTCCGCTGCTGCCGCCACCACTTTCGCCGCCTGCAGGGTGCAGGCAGCCGCCTTGGGATGGGGCGAAAATACGATGGCATTGCCGCTTTTGATGGCGATCATCGCCTTATAGCACACCGTAGAGGTGGGATTGGTGCTGGGTACGATGGCGGCAATAACGCCCACCGGTACACCGATCTCCCACAGCCGATTTTGAGGATCTTCCCGTAAGATCCCTACGGTTTTCATATCCCGCACCGCTGATGCAACCGTTTCAGAGGCAAATTTATTTTTCGTAATTTTGTCTTTTGCATTCCCGAAGCCGGTCTCCTGCACCGCCTTTTCCGCCAGCACCTGGGCTGCCGCCGAGAAATCCCGTGCCATAGCCTCCACGATGCTGTCCAGCTGTGCCTGAGACATTTTTGCCAGAATCTTTTGCGCCTTTTCCGCCTGACGGCACAGCACTCTTGCCTCCTGCCGGGCCGCTAAGTCCTTATCAATTTCCAAAATGTTCACTCCTTCATCCCGGATTTGCCGCAACCTCAGCAACGGCAGCTGCAAATGCTGCGCAGGCCGCTTCGCAGGCCGACTGGGTCCCGGACAGCAATCCGCCGCCGAAATTCGTCTCGCTGGGAGGCGTATACAGCTTGCACAGCTTCACATCCGCGGCCTTCAGCGCCGCATCCAGGGCATACATACTTTCCAGCGGCGGTGCAATGAGATACGCCACCGCACTGCCCGGAGCCACCCCTGCTTCCTGCGAAAGAAACGAGCCCACGCTTGCCACCGTATGGGCCAGATAGGGCACGCCCCTGACTTCCTCAAAGCCTACCCGCTCCAGCGTCGCCAGCGCCGCCTCCATACCGCTGCGCACCGCGCCGGGCGTAGGCCCTGCCAGCACACCGATGACCTCCCCGGCGTTTGGGGTGGAGGCGTTTGCCGCCCCGGCATAAAAGCTTCTTCCGTAGCAGACCTGAACTTCCGCTGCTTTTGTTGCCGCGTCCAGAGCGATATAGGTGGCATCATCGCAGTCCGTCGTCAGCAGTCCCAGACTGGGACAATCCTTCGCAGCGCCCAGTCCCTTGCTCAGCGCCGGGGACGCATTGTTTAAATACCGCAGCGCCAGTATCTTCACCGGGATCATTTTTCTCCCTCCAGATACAGCCCCACGCCGGACACCTTTTTCTTCAAGATCCTTTCGATCAGCTCCGCAATATGGGCACCGGCCTCCACCGCCGGTGTGCCCTGAGCGTGGATATTGCTGACCACCGTCCTGGCAGCCTCCGGCACGCCGGTACGGGGCTTGTAGGTGATATAGGCGGACATACTTTTATCTGTCACCAAGCCGGGTCGCTCACCTACCAGCATACACACCAGCTCACAGCCGGTGATATCTCCCACCGCATCACCGGCACCTACCCGGCAATAGCGGACAAAAAGGGTTTTTCCCAATGCAATGCCCCGAGCCTTCAATCCGTCGGTCAGCGCCGCAAGGCAGTCCATCGCATTGGCCTGGCAGGCCGCCGAGGACAGCCCGTCGCCGATCACCACCTGCACTTTCGGTGCGCCGGAAACGGCATTTTGAATGATTCTGGTGTTTTCTTCGTCAAAGCTTCTGCCCTTATCGGGACGGGTCAGATATTCATCCTTATCCTTGCATCGGGTCTGTATCGCCACAAGGCCGTTTTTTACCGCAAAATCCTCGCTGACCTGGGAAAACACTGCATCCTGGGCCGCGGCATGATCTGCCCGAAAGCGGAGCATCGTCAAAGTCTTGTACCGCGCGCCGGCTCTGCCCGAGCCCAGGCGCGCCGGGGTCTTTTGCTTCATCTTCTTATATTTTGCCCCGTCCGCCGGATCTTCCACCAGATACAGCTCCCTGAGATCCAGCTTGGTCACATCCGGCACAAAATCCCCATCGTGATAGTTTGTCCGTTCCGGCTGGGGGCCGGGGCTTGTTGGCTTGTAATCGCTGCCCTTGACCATAGGCTCTGCATTCAGCGAGCCCAAAATCTCCGCGATCATTGCGCTTAATTCCTGCTTGTTCACAATGCGCACCCCCTCTTAAAACAGCAGCGACGAGCCGTCGCCGGCCTTTTTCGTCAGCCTGCCGTTTTCCATAAAGCCCATTTTCTCCAGCCATTGCTGAAATTCCGGAATTGCCGTCTTGCCGGTAATTTCACGCAACGCCACAGTATCCCGGAAGCCGGTGGTCTGGTAATTGAGCATAATATCATCACCGTGGGGGATGCCCATAAAATAGTTGCACCCCGCCATGGTCAGCAGCGCCGCCAGATTTTCAATGGAATTCTGATCCGCCTTCATATGGTTGGTATAGCAGCAGTCGCAGCCCATGGAAACGCCGGTGAGTTTGCCCATAAAGTGATCCTCCAGACCGGCACGGGTCACCTGCCGGGCATCGTAAAGATACTCCGGGCCGATAAAACCCACCACCGTGTTGACGAGAAAAGGCGAAAAATGCTTGGCAAAGCCGTAGCACCGTGCCTCCATGGTCACCTGATCGGTGTCAAAGTGCGCATCAGAGGACAGCTCCGAGCCCTGGCCGGTCTCAAAATACAGCACATTGGGGCCCTCTGCCGTGCCGTCCCGCAGCAGCAGATCCTTCGCCTCCTGAATGGTCGCCGCATTAAAACCGAAGGCCGCATTGCCCTTTTCCGATCCGGCAATGGACTGGAAGATCAGATCGCAGGGTGCTCCGTCGCGCACCGCCTTAATCTGGGCGGTTACATGGGCCAGCACGCAGATCTGGGTAGGAATTTCCCAATGCTCCTTAATTTCCTGGAAGCGCCGCAGCACCTTGCCCACCTGCTCCGGGCTGTCGGTAACGGGATTCAGGCCGATCACCGCATCCCCGGCGCCGAAGCTGAGACCCTCCAGCGTCGAGGCCGTAATGCCCTCCGGGTCATCGGTGGTATGATTGGGCTGCAGGCGGCAGGAAAGCGTCCCCGGCAGCCCGATGGTGGTGTTGCAATGGGCGGTAACGGTAATCTTGTTGGCAGCATAGATCAAATCCAGATTGCTCATCAGTTTGCACACCGCCGCCACCATCTCCGAGGTCAAGCCCCGGCTTAATTTGCGGATATCGCTGCCGGTGGTGGTCTCGCTTAAGATCCATTCCCGCAGGTCGCTGACTGTCCAATTTCGAATTTTGTCGTAAACCTTCTCATTGACCCCGTCCTGGATGATCCGGGTCACCTCGTCAGCTTCATAGGGAACGGCAGGATTTTCCCGCAGATCGCCCAGCGTCAGCGCAGAAAGCACCACCTTGGCCGCCACCCGTTCCTGGGCAGTCTCTGCCGCCAGACCTGCCAGCTTGTCGCCGGTTTTTTCCTCATTTGCCTTAGCAAGCACCTGCTTGATGTCCCGAAAGGCATATGTCTTTCCTGATAATGTGGTTTTTAACAGCATATAACTCCTCCTGTCCCTATGCCATCTTTGGATGGAATCTCTCGCCGCGGGTCAGCAAAATCGCCACCGCTGCCGCGCTGATGCCCCCTGCCAGCTTACCGGCGATCACCGCAGTCAGCATTTGGGGTGCAAAGCCGGCAGTAAAGCCCAGATGGTCGCCGAACACAAATGCCGCCGACACGGCGAAGGCGATATTCACCACTTTCCCCCGACGGTCCATATCCTTGACCATACCGAAGGTGGCGATGGAATTGGCCAGGCTGGCAACCAAGCCTGCCGCCGCGGTGTCATTGATGCCCAGCAGTCCGCCCAACTTCAGCAGCGGCTTCTTCAAAAGCGCTGTCACAGCGAACACCAGAGGAAACGCACCTGCCAGCACGATGGCAATGGCACCCACAGTCTCAAAGCCCTCGCTGATGGGCGCAAGCCCGGGGATCACAGAAACGCCGGTCAGCGTTTCTATAATGGACGCCGCCAGCCCAATGGCTACCACCGCCACCACACCCTTGCCAAACCAGCCGAAGCCCTTGATCATTGCCCGCTCTGCTTTCCACAGACCCAGGGCGATCAGCAGCGCGATGATCACGATGGGCACCAGATTTCTGAGCACCATTCCCGGATCAAAGCCTGCCACCAGGCCGCCGATCAGCACGCCCAGCGGAATGGTAACGATGCCGCAGAGGATCCCCTTTGCCATCGCCGCCTGATCCTCCTCCTTCAAAATGCCCAGCGCCACCGGAATGGTGAATACGATGGTGGCGCCCAGCATTGAGCCGGTAAGCACGCCGCCCAAAAGCGCTGCGGAGGTGTCGCCGGTCATTTCCATTGCCAGGGCGCCGCCGCCCATATCGCAGGCCAGGATCGTGCCGGCGAACATTGCCGGGTCAGCTCCCAAAAAGCGGTACACCGGCACCACCACCGGCTCCAGAACATCCGCCAGCACCGGTGCAAGCACGATGATGCCCACCATTGCCATGGCCAGCGAGCCCATGGCTAAAATGCCATTTTCAAATTCCGCGCCGATGCCGATCCGGTTGCCGAATATCCGGTCAAGGGCACCAAACAGCGCAAAGACCGCCATCACCGCAATGAGTATTTCGTGAGCAGACATTGTTATGCCCCCTCTTTTTTATCCAGGATCGCCACGATGGCGGCGTCTACAGGCGCTTCCATACAGTATTGGGCTGCTGTCCTGCCCAACACTACCAGCACCCGGTCGCCAACACCTGCGCCCACCTGATCGGATGCCACAATATTTCCCTCACCGATATCCACCGTAAGAAATGTCTGCCGCTGCAGACATTCCGCTTTTCTGGTGGCCCATACCGAGCCGGTTACGATTCCCATTCTCATTTTTCAGTCTCCCTCCGTCAAAATCCTGCCCAGGTCGCCGTTTTGGAAGCCGCAGGCGTTAGCCTCGTCATAATCCAGGTGGACAAAGTCGGCAAATTTGTCGGAAACACGCACCGTTACGGCGTCAAAGACCAGCGGGCGCTGGGTATAGACCTGCAGCTTCACATCCTGCCTGTCCTTTACGCCCATTCGCTTCGCAGTTTCCGGTGTCAGATGGATATGCCGCTTGGCACAGATCACGCCCTGCTCCAATTTGACCTGACCCCTGGGGCCTCGCAAAACCGCCCCCGGCGTGCCCTTTACATCTCCCGACAGCCGCAGCGCCGGGGTGATGCCCAAAGTTTTTCCGTCGGTCAGGGAAATTTCCGCCTGCCCCTCCGGACGCTCCGGCCCAAGCACCGCCACATTTTCAAACTGCCCCTTGGGACCCACCAGCGTCACCCGCTCGTTTGCCAGATACTGTCCCGGCTGAGACAGCGGCCGCTTGGGCGTCAAGCCGTGGCCGAACAAGGCCATCGCCTGCTCCTTCGTTATATGCACATGCCGTCCGGAGGCCTCCAGCGGCACAAACAGCCGGGCCATCACCGCCTCCAGCACAGCCTGCAAATTTTCGTTTTCCATATTATCCTCCCAAAATCAGCGTTTTGATCACCACCGGCAGCGCCGGGCCGACGGGGGCAGCCACATCCAGAAAACTGCCCTCCTCCAACGCCACGCTGTCAATGCAAAGGCAAGGTCTTTCCTTCGGCAAAAGCAGGGCGATCGCCTGCCCCAGCGCCTTTGCCATATCCTGCTCCAAGGCGATATATACCGGTCTGTTGCCTGCGGCCTTTGCAATTTGTTCTGCCAGTTCCACAACCTGCCTGTAACTGGGGGAAGAGATCCCCTCCAATGCCAAAACCGCATCCCCATCCTGCTCCTGCAGCCGCTTTTGCATCTGCGCCGGGGTCGAAGCCCGCACCACCGGCAGATTCTTCAGGGGAAATTCAATATTCCGGTAAAACACCGTGCTGCCCGACAGCTGCGCGCTGTGGCAGCCGGCACCGATCACCGTGGCACGAATGGTCTGATCCCCCAGCCGGTACTGCCCCCGACACAGACGGCTTTTTCGGATAGCCTTGCCCAGCGCAGGGCCGATGTCCCCAAAAGCAAGCGCCTCCTGCTCTTTTTCGATACAATTCGCCACACCGCCGGAAAAGGAGATCACCGGCGCCTCCTTCGGCAGGGCTTTCAGCCAGTCTGCGCTGCCCAAACATTCCTCCGTCCAAAAATGGCGGAAAAGTTTATCCGGGGGTCGCAATCCTGCTGCCATTTCCAGCGCCTGCACCAATTTCTCCACAATTTCCTGCGTGTGCTCTGCAAACCCCTTCAAAACCGGGGACACATAGACGGTCTCTCCGTTTTCGTCAAATTTCAGCAGTCTGCCGCCTACATTCAAACAGCCGGTGGCGGTGATTTTTCCATTCTCGATCAGCGCCAGATTGCTGGTGCCGCCGCCAATGTCCATATGCAGCACGGTCTTTCCGGTTTTTTCCGAATATTCCACCGCCCCGGCGCCCTTGGCCGCCAGTATGCTTTCCAGATCCGGCCCTGCGGTCGCCACCACAAAATCCCCGGCAAATTCCGATAAATTTTCCAGCACCGCCCGGGCATTTTCCTTCCGGGAGGTCTCGCCGGTGATGATCACCGCCCCGGTGTCAAGATCTTCCCGTTTGATCCCGGCAGCGGCATATTCTTTCTCCACAATTTCCCGGATGGCGCCTCCGTCCACCAGATTCTGTCCCACCAGCGGGGTAAAATATACCGGGCTTCGGTAGAGGATCCTTCGCTCCGTAATGGCCATCTGCGGCACAGCAAATGCCCCGGCCTGATTTTCGATAGCAAGCTCCGACACCACCAGTTGCGTTGTGGTCGTTCCCACATCCAGCCCTACGCTGCGCAGCCTTTCAGACACGGCCGGTGACCTCCTCCAAGATCTGCCGCAGCATAAAATCCTCCACCTGCACCGGATTGGTCCGGCAGCAGGGGTCTTTCAGCGCCGCATCCACAATCTCACCGCTTCTGTGCCACACCTCCCGGGGATCGACCCCGGCCTGTGCCAAAGTCTCCGGCAGCTTCAGCTCCCGTCGCAGACGGATCAGACCGTTTTTCAGATTGCGCACCGCAATGGTATCCACGCTGCCGCCCAATCCTGCTGCGCGTGCCAATTTTGCGTATTTTTCACCTGCAGCCGTGGCATTCAGGCCAACCACCCCGGGCAGAAGAATGGCATTGAGCCGCCCGTGGGGCACATGGAACATTCCCCCAAGACTGTGAGAAAGGGCGTGGCAAACCCCAAGACCTGCCTGGGTGAAAGCCATTCCTGCCATGGTCGCTGCAATATGCACCTTGCCCCGTACCTCCGTTTTTCCGGCAAAGGAGGCCGGCAGCGCTCCAAATGCACAGCAAAACGCATCCTTTGCAAAGGCGTCAGTAAAGGGCGTGGCATTTTGGGCGACATAGGCCTCCAGCGCATGGCTCAGCACATCAAAGCCGCCGTCCGCCACCAAACTTGGAGGCAGACCTGCCACCAGCTCGTCATCCAGGATCGCCAGCTCCGGCCGCAGCCGGCTGTCGATAAGCGGATGCTTTACTTTTTTGTGGGTCAATATCGCAAAATCCGTAACCTCCGACCCGGAGCCGGATGTGGTGGGGATGGCCACCAAACGGATCTGCCCCCCTGCAAAATGCAGCATAGCCTTGGCGCAGTCCATGGCGCTTCCGCCACCCAGGGCGACGATCACATCGGGGCAAAATTCCTTCACTTCCGCAGTCCCCTCTGCCACCAGCATCACCGAAGGATCAGGGGCTACCTTATCAAATATCTGCACCTGCTCCGCCCCGGCAGCCTCTGCGATTCGCTGTGCTGTGCCGTTTTTCGCAAAAAACGGGTCAGTCACCACCAGCAGCTTTTTTGCATTTGCATCCTTCAGCGCCTGCACCGCCCCCGGACCGCAGACGATTTTTGTTCCGCTTATAAATTCTTTCATTTCAGCACCGCCTTTTCACAGCCAGTATTCCCCAAGCGGCGCAAATGATGTATGAAAATTGGGAAAATATCGGTATTTTTTCCGTTTTGCTTGTTGACAAACAAAAAATGTTCCGTTATAATACACTAGCCTGCGTATGCGGGTATATCCTTGCTCCCGGCGGCGCCGGGGGCCAAAAGTCCAAAAGGAGGTGCAAACAACATGGCTAAGATCACCGGTAAGTACGAGGTGCTCTACATCATCGACGCCGAGCTGGGCGAAGAGGGCATCAACGCACTTGTGGAAAAGTTCAAGGCAATGGTGGAGGCGGAGGGTACTCTGCTGAACATTGATCTGTGGGGCAAGCGCCGTCTGGCCTATCTGGTCAACGACAAGCCCGAGGGTTACTATGTTCTGATGAACTTCGAGAGCAAGCCCGATTTCCCCGCCGAGATGGAGCGCGTTATGAAGATCACCGAAGGTGTCATGCGCTGCCTGACCACCGCAGTGGAGGAGTAAGATTATGCTCAACCACATCACTATTATGGGTCGTCTGACCCGGGATCCCGAACTTCGCCGTACCGGCAGCGGCGTCGCCGTTGCCAGCTTCACCGTAGCTGTTGACAGAGATTTCTCCGGCAGAGACGGCGGCGAAAGAGAAACCGATTTCATCGACTGTGTCGCTTGGAGACAGACTGGCGAATTCGTCAGCAAGTATTTCACCAAGGGCTCGATGATCGTGGTTTCCGGCCGGCTGCAGATCCGCAGCTGGACTGACAAGGAAGGCAACAAGCGCCGCACCGCTGAAGTCGTGGCAGACAACTGCTACTTTGGCGAAAGCAAGCGCAGCGAGGGTGCTCCCTCTGCCGTCAGCTACTCTGCTCCCGCAGGTGGCTTTGGCGGCTACGCCGCGCCTGCCGCTCCCGCATCCGATTTCGCGATGCTGGAGGACGATGACGCACAGCTGCCCTTCTAAAAACTTGACTTTTCTACTGAACTTACGAAGGAGGTAATCTTCATGGCTAACGAACAGCGTGTTCGCCCCCGCAAGCGCAAGAAGGTTTGCGCATTCTGCGTGGATAAGGTGACCAGCATTGATTACAAGGACACTGCAAAGCTGCGCCGTTTCCTGTCCGAGCGTGGTAAGATCCTGCCCCGCCGTACCACCGGAACCTGCGCTGCCCATCAGCGTGACCTGACCACCGCTATCAAGCGCGCCCGTCAGATCGCTCTGCTGCCCTATGTCGCTGACTAATCTTAAAACAAAAGCCTGCTGCATCCGCAGCAGGCTTTTTATTTTCTCCCTCCTTAAAAAACATCTGTCATTCCGAGGGCCGCAAGACCCGTGGCGCCCTGAGCACGAAGTGCGAGGAAGTGCTCTTGGGGCGGAATCCCCCAAGCATTAGGGGATTGCCACACCAGCCTGAGGGCTGGTTCGCAATGATATGCAAGACCTGTCTGCTACTCCTACATTTGTAAAAATCTCAGTTGACTTTTCTTTGTGAAGATGTTATGATTTTGGTAGAAAGATTCGCCTTTGCGGATCGTTATACAGATCGCATAACTGACGGTGATCGCAGGCTACTGCGGGGGAGTGTGATCGAAAAAACGCCGACCGTCTGGGCAATTCGATTTATGGGATCGAGTTGCTTTTTTTATTATGTGTTTCAAAAGGAGAACAATATGGAATTTCAGTACAAGGGTCTGACCGCCAAGCTGCAAACGCACACCGTTACCGACGAGGAGATCGACCGCCAGATCCAGCGTCTGCTGCAGACGCCCCGTTTCACGGAAATTACCGGCCGTCCCACCCAGAACGGCGATGAGATCGTTCTGGATTACGCCGGCTTCTGCGACGGCGTACAGTTCGCCGGCGGCACCGCCGAAAACCAGACTCTGGTGCTGGGCAGCGGCACTTTCATCCCCGGCTTCGAGGAGCAGCTTATTGGCAAAAATGCAGGCGACAAGGTCACCGTAGAGGTCACCTTCCCCCAGCAGTATCACTCAGCTGACCTGGCCGGCAAGGCTGCCCAGTTCCAATGCACCGTCCACAGCATCCGCACCCGCTCCGCTTATCAGCTGGACGACACCTTCGCCCAGGAGGTTGGCGGCTGTGAGACCCTGGATGCCTTCCGGCTGAAGCTGCGCCGCAGTATGCAGGCATACGCCGATCAGCAGGGCGAGATGGAGCTGCAGGACAATCTGCTGCGCCAGGCCGCTGAGACCCTGGACTTTACCCCTGACGAGGCCGCCGTGGAAAAAGAGCTGGATGCCCAGATGCAGACTATGCGTGCCCAGCTGGCACGGCAGGGCGCGACCCTGGAAATGTACTGCCAGTTTATGAGCACCGACGAAAAGACCCTCCGGGAGGAGGGCCGGGCAACCGCTGTGCAAAATCTGCGCAACAAGGCCACCATCGACAAGATTGTCGAGCTGGAGAAGCTTGTTCCCACCCAGGAGGAGATCACCCAGATGCTTCAGGCCATCTGCCGCCAGAACAACCTGACCATGGAGCAGCTGCGGGATTGCTACGACCAGCAGCTGGAAGATGCGGTGATGCAGAGCGTGCTGATGACCAAAGTGCTGGGTCTGATCCGCGAAAACGCAACGGTCACCGCCTGATTACAAAAAAACAATTAAACGACCCGAGGAGGACAAATATTATGGCAATCAATTTTGTTGACGGTAAGTATGTAGACGAAAAGGGCATCGTAAAGCTGGATCCCACCGTCTACAAAGACTGGCAGATCGCTGAGGAAGCAGAGAAAAATCTGCCCGGCGTGGATTATTTCCGGGAAAGATTAGGTCTGCTGCCGGAGGAGATCATCCCCTACGGCAAGACTCCCAAGATCGACTTTATTAAGGTTATGAACCGTCTGAAGGACAAGCCCGACGGCAAGTTCATCGAGGTCACCGCCATCAC
>JAFQRK010000037.1 GCA_017410075.1 Oscillospiraceae bacterium
AATTCTCTCCCCCAGTCGTGGCGCTTGCCACGACAGCCCCCTCGTCAGAGGGGGCCGAGAACGCATCCCGTACCTTTTCTCTCATTCCGAGTGGAGCGAAGCGGAAGGGGAATGCGGGCAGAAATCGAAAAGTCAGCACAATGCTAAGACCTCTGCGCAACTTTGGTTCCCGCCGTTCCTCTCCCGTCAGCCTGCGGCTGACACCCTCCCCCCGGGGGAGGGTATATTATGCTGTCATTCCGAGGAGGGGCAGCGCCCCGACGCGGGAATCCCCTAAGGATTCCGGAACCTTCAGGGGATCTCCGCGTCGCTGCGCTCCTCGCAATGACAATCAGGGGCATAAAAATGGCAGGGTATGCCTAAGCATACCCTGCCAGAGTTTTATTTTGCTTCGCGATTAGCGAGCGCTGTTCTTCTTCAGCAGAATGACTGCTGCAGCTGCGCCAGCAATGCCAACAACCATCAGCACGATCAGGCCAACGAGAGCGAAGTCATCGCCGGTCTTGTCGGGAGGTGTGGTGTCGCCGTCGCCGGTGTTGTCACCGGTATCGTCACCGGGAACATCATTGGTGCCGTCGCCGGTGTTGTCACCGGTGTCGCCACCGGGAACATCGCTGGTGCCATCGTCTTCCTCACCGGGAACGCGGATGGGAGGAACGATGGGATCCAGACCTGCGCCAATGTACTCCAGAGCCTTGATAGCGTCAACCAGAGCAATGTATGCCTCGTTGACCTCGGCCTGCGTCAGATCAGCATTTGCCATCACAGCGTAAGCATTTGCGATTGCATCCTGCAGAGCGGCATAGCTCTCTGCGGTGTAGTTCTGCTCCTTAGCGCTGAAGGCAACCTTCAGACCTGCATCCATGTAGGAGTAATCCAAGCCCTGAGGTCTTACAGCGGGAGGCAGAATGCTGCTGTCCAGAGGAACCAGACCGGTGATCGCGTCGATCAGCATTGCAGTGAGCTCATCAACATCGGCCTGAGTCAGGGTGCTGATATCTGCTCTTGCGGCATTAACCACATCTACAACATCAAACAGAGCATAGACAGAGTCAGCGGTGTATTGGTTGAAGTCGATGCTGAACAGAGTATCGTAGTATGCCATATCGAAGTCGCTCCAGTCAGCCTCGCCGGGCTCCAGAGGACGCTCGGGGATGATCGCACCGGCGGTGCCGTCGACCTGCTCCAGAGCATTCAGAGCTTCCCACAGGATGATGGTGCAGTTATCCACCATAGCCTGGGTAACGCCGCCGTTGGAAGCCAGGATGTCGTTAACGGTGACAACTGCGCTCTGCAGCTGACCCCAAGTGCCCTGCTTGTAGTCCAGAACATCCAGGGAGTCAACAACATACAGTGCCCAATCCAGCTCAGAACGATCAGGAGTCTTGTCGATGCCGCTGTGGCCTCTCAGAGAGATGATCTGAGATTCTGCGTACAATGCGAAGTAGCCGCCGTCGCGGATGGGTTCTTCAGTATCGACAAAGTCGAAGACCAGGTTGCCGTCCACATACAGGAACAGACGAACGCCGCCGTCATCGGTGTTGATAGCACCGCACTTGATGCTGTGGACCTCACCGGGGGTGAAGAAATGGTTGGGCAGAGTGCCGTAAACAGAGTTGTGGTCTGCCTGCTCACCGTAGTAAACAGTACGCTGACCGCCAACGAACTTCTGAACCTCGATGGTGTCGCGGTAGAAGTTGATCATATACTCGGTGCTGCCGTCATCCCAATCCACAGTGGGATCCTGGTTGTTCAGGGAGATCGCTGCCAGGCCGGTATTGCCGTCAACATCGATCTGCGCATCGAACAGGAAGATGGTGCTCTCGCCGAAGTACTGGGCAATGTAGCCGGTGTAATCGGAGAAGTGCAGGACGCCAGCAACTGCGCTGCCGCCAACGGGATCCACGGTCCACTGACCGGGCTCATAGCCTTTGATGATGGGACCCAGGTCGATTTCCTCACCGGGGATCTCGCCGCCGGAGTCAACCTGCTTCTTGATGTTGACAGTCCACTTGATGGTTTCACCCTTCTCGTTGGTCAGGGTGTAAACAACGGGCTCGGTGAAGTCCTGAACAGAACCGGAAGCCTTGTCGGAGGTCCAACCGTCGTGCAGGGTGAACATCAGAGCCAGAGCGGTAATATCGGTGTCTTCCTTGACATTGATGTTAACGCGCTTCTTGATGGAGTCGTAAATGGTTCTGCCGACCTGGCCGTTGATGGCCACATCGTCCCAACCCCAAGAGGGCTCCATGTATCTGGAGTTCTCGCCGGGCCAGAATTCCTGAATCATATCGTGCATGGGAGCAAAGCCTTCCCAAACGCCATCCTTAACGGACTCGTCCAGCAGACCGGCGTTGTCCATGATCTCGACAGCCTCAGCATGGGTGATCAGTTCTTCGTAGTCAGCGACCTTGGTGTTGTCATAAGCCTGGTTGTTGGTACCGTTGTCACGGGACTTGGTATCAACATAGTAGTTATCGTGCCAGACATTGTCGTGAATGGTGCTCATCCACTGGTGCATCCAGTAGCCAACATTCTCGCCAACGACATTGTGGTGGACTTCGATGTAAGCAGAGCCCTGGTCCAGATACAGACCGTTCTCGTAAACATCGTCGCCGTCCCAGCTGTTGTAGATGTAGTTGTAGGCGACCTCAGAGCCCTTGGAGGAGCCCAGGTTGTAGATAGAGCCGCCGTCACGGTTGTTCTTGCCGGTGTCGTGGACATAGTTGTAAATAACCTTGTTATTGCCAACCTCATCCAGGAATGCCTGGTTGTGAGAGACGAATTCCTCAGAGTCCCAGCCCCAGCCGGTGGAGATACCGGTGTAGGGACAGTAAGCGATCTCGTTGTGCTCAATTATGGTGCCGTTGGTGTAGGTAGCGATGATTGCGGGGGAGTCACGCATTTCCAGACCAACGCGGGTGAAGTAGTTGTTCTTGATCAGCGTGTTCTTGACCAGCATATAGCTCTGGTAGCCGTGGTGGCCGTAAACCTCACCAACGATGATGCCGGCGAAGCCGATATCGTGGAAGCGGCTGTTGATGATGCTGTTGCCATCGGAGGTCTTGTCTCCGTCAGACTTAATCTTCACAGCAGCGGGGCCCAGATTGGTGAAATCACAATCGTCGAAAGTGATCGCCTCACAGCCGGTCAGCAGGATGCTGCCGGGGACCTGGATCCACTTGGAGCCGTCGTAGTAGCAGTTGGCCTGCTGGTCATTGTACTCTTCGGTGCTCATGTGTGTCCAGGTGGCGTGAGAGAAGGTGACGCCTTCAAACTTGATGTTGGAAGCGTAATCCATCTGGATGATGCGCTCGGCTACGGGCAGGATAGCTTCCTTGCCGTCCATAGTGCCTTCAGCCTTGTAGTAGATCTTGCCTTCGTAGCGGTCGATGTACCACTCGCCAACGCTGTCGATAAACAGGTAGTCGTTGCCGATCCAGGTGGGCATCAGGCCGGTTTCCAGATAGATCTCGGTGCCGTCGCCGGAAGCGCCGGTGAAGTGCTGCACATTGTGGTACCACAGGTACAGCGTGTGCATTTCAACATGCTCGGGGTAACGCAGCTCGTCGAAGCTGTACTTCTCGGGAACAACAAAGCCGATCTCGTTAGCAGGATCGATGTAGCCATCGGCTGCCTTGTTGGCATTGTAGGTGTTCTCGGGGTTGTCGTTCAGTGCCTCAACGCGCACAACACGGTACTCCTGATTGCCGGCAGCTTTATCACCCTGGGTGCAGAGGTTGTCAGCAACAGGGTTGGTGGGGTCATTGATGTTGTACAGAGACAGCTCGCACAGCTGCAGAGAGGTGTAAACAGAGCCGTAGCAGTTTTCCAGAGGAATGTTTGCATCGGGAGTGGTGAAGGTGGAAACCAGGCGTACCTGATAGATCTCCATGGTGGGGAACTTGTAGGTAACCTTGTTGCCAATGCTCCAGTCCTTCTCAACCTCTTCCGCGATGGTGACCCAGTTGTCGCCGGTTGCGGAGGTGTTGACCTCGATCACATAATCATAAGGAGCGTTACGGCCATCTTCGCGAACAATCATCTCGATAGCGTTGATGTTAACGGGATTGCCGCCATTGCTCAGGGAAGGATCCACCAGCAGAGTGGGAACATTGCCGCCAACGGGAGGAATCCACTGATACTGCTGTGCGCCGGCGCCACCGTAGGTTTCCTCGTTGCCGTCGAAAATAGCGGCAGCAGCATTCTTCATCAGGACGCCGTTGGTATCGTTGTTATAACCGGTGTAGTAGGGGCTGATCTCGGTTCTGTCAGAGCCTCTGTAGTAACCCAGGCCGATAACATTTTCCTTGGTCAGGGTAATTTCATTGTACTCAACAGTGGGAGCATCGTTGTTGACTTCGATCTCGTAGGGGATCTGGGTCATCAGCTGAGGATTGAACTCGTTGAGGATAAAGCGAGTGTTATACAAAGCTGCATTGGTATCAGCGTCGGCAGGGTAGGTGCCGTCGGGCAGGTACAGATCGTAAACCAGGATACGGGCAACAGTTGCATTGATGGTCTCGAACTCGGCATGGATGGAGTAGTTCTGAGAAGTCCAGGCAGCGTCAGTTGCCTCAGCAACAGTGATCCACTGGGTGCCGTCATAGACCTGGACCTCGTAATCACGGGGTGCGCCCCAGATGTCCTTATCCATGACGATGTCAATAGTGTTGATGGGAGTTGCAGCGCCGAAGGACAGAAGGAAAGCAGGAACCTTCGTACCACCGTGAGCGACCAGGTTGCCCATGTTGAACAGACCGGACCAGCCGTGGGAGTTTGCCTTCTTATCGATGATGCAGCCAGCCTCTTCGCCGGGAGTGGTAACATCTTCTCTCTGTGAATCAACAAACTTGCTCATGACCAGGTCATTTACGTCTTCAAAGTAACCCAGAGAGGGAACAGCGCCGCTGAGGGAAACGGGAGTGTAAACATTCTTGTAGCCGATCTGGGGGCCTTCGTTCTCGTTGACCTCGACCTTGGTGGGAACGATCTCCACCTCCTGCAGCTGCAGGCGGTAGTCATTGCCGACGGAGGTCAGCAGCAGGGGCTGGATCTTGATGTACTGAGCCTTCACGCCCTTGTTCAGCAGCAGCAGCTGTGCGCCAAACTCGGGAGCAGTGATGTCAGCCAGCTCCAGAGCGGTAGTCCACTCAGAGCCATCCTTGGAGGTCAGGATACGGGCAGCCTTCAGGTAGCCGACGACCTTGCCGTTCTCGTAGGTGGGATACAGACGGACAGCGCCCACATCCTGAACGGAACCCAGGTCGATGATGACATCGTTGTCATTGACAACGGAGGTCATGGAGCTGGGGCCGGTGTAAATACCGTCAAATTTGCCGTCGATCAGCTTACCACCGTTCTGGCCCTGTGCGCTAACGCCGGTGGCTTCCAGAGTCTCGGCTGCATAAGCCTTCACTTCGGCATTGGTAATGTCGAAGCTGGTGGTGATGCGCAGCTGGGTTGCAGCGACGGTGTTGAATGCGATATCGTTGGTAGCTGCAAACATATAGCTGGTCTTGTTCAGAACGGTGATCCAGTTTTCGCCGTCGAAAGCGTCAACCTTCAGATTGCCGCGAACATTTGCCATACCGGCAGCACTCAGGCCGATGCCGCCAACAGCGATAGCGGTGGTGCCCAGGTCGATGGTGCTCACAGAACCGGCGGTCAGAGTTGCGCCGGTAGCGGCAAACACAGGGGCATCCATATTCACATGCTGAACCATATTCAGATTCAGAGTGGACTCCTTGCCGGTCAGACCAACCAGGATCTCAGACAGAGCCAGGTGGTAAGCATTGGTAGAGGAGCGGGTGGTGTTGCCCAGCTCGGTAACATCCAGCTTGATGTAGCGGGCACCGACAGCGGGGAACTCGAAGGCCTTTGCGCTTCTTGCGATGGGAGCTTCGCAATCGGTCTCGTTGACCTGGGTGTACCAATGGACGCCATCAGAAGAGGTCTGGATGGTGAAATCCTTGGGGAAGCCGGCAGCATTGCCGTCCTGAGCTCTTTCGGAGCCAGCGTACAGAGTCAGGCCGGAAACCAGCTTGTCTTCGCCCAGATCCAGGATCAGATACTCGTGGCTATCTGCGCTGGTAACAGCGGGGGAACGGTAGCCGCCGGTGGAAAGCACTTCCCAGTCAATGGGAGAGTTCTCCATATAGGCCATGGTCTGGACGACACCGTCAACATAGAAAGAGCGAGCCAGCTCTGTGCCTTTGGGGACATCCGTCACATAGATATTCTTGTCAGCATCGTGCAGGGTCCAGCCATCCAGGCTTGTGCCGCCGGAGATGATTGCCTTCTCGCCGGATGCAGCGCGGTAAGTAATGGTATGGCCGTTCTTGCCGGAGTCAGCCTCGCCGAAGACGATAGTCTCGGTTGCGTCGTAAGTGCCAGCCTTCAGGATGACAACGACATCCTTGGACTCACTCAGTTCCGCTGCCTTAGACTTAGCAGCCTGAATGGTCTTCAGGGCGGTGGCTTCTGTGGTACCGTCATTGGTATCGCTACCGTTGACAGGGTCGATCCACAGGTCGGCATCTGTGTCTGCTGCGCTTACATGGATATTGGGCAGGATGAATGCCGCAACCATGACCAGCACAAGCAGTGCGCTAATAACGCGCTTCCACATATGCTTGCTAGATTTCATGTGTTTTCCTCCTTTTTTTAACGGTTGGGATCACCGTTTTTTACATGGGTTTTTCTTTCCCGGAGTCCCTTCTCCGGGAAACTTTGAAAGCAATATTGGGGGCTCTTGCTTGGCGCAAGCAGTCATATTTGGGGAATTCTTTATTTATATGTACAATTCCACAAACAGGACTTTTCCGGCTATTGCTCCATTGTCTATTTATACTAACACAAATCCCGTTTTTTGTAAATGGCTTCGGGCAAATTAGTTTTATCTTTTTCTATACTGGGTTTATATTTTTCGACTATCCCCTGCAGCAGTTTCGGCGCAGGGGCGGATATGTGAACGCACGCTTGCCCAGCGGAAAGAGATCCTGCAAAAAAGGCGTTGCCCGGAGGCAACGCCTTTTTATCAAACTTTTACCCGATACAGATCCAAATGCTGGATATACTGCCGGCGCAGCTCGTAAAACTTGAACATAGAATTCTCCAAGTTGATATTCTTGTTCCGCTTCAGCCACAGCGCGCGGTAGTCGGCGATAATGGTCTCGATATCGTCCAGCAGCTCCCAGGCCTTTTCCCGGTCGGTATAGCCCAGCAGCTTGTACTTGCCCAGCATCACGCCGTGCTGCAGCAGCCGCATATTCAGCTTGTACTCTGCCTTGATCAGCGCCGCGTCGTCGCAGCGCATATCGGTCTGCTCCAGCAGCTTTTCGTATTTTTCCACATGGGCGCCCACCTTTTGGAAATACTCCGTATCCAGCGGCGGCAGATTGCAGAAATCCAGATCGTGATCTTCGTTCATCAGCTGATCGTAGTACAGCGTGCGGATAATGCCGTTACCGTTGTACCAATGCTTGGGGTCGAAATGGTAAAAATCGCCCAATTCCATAGAGATCTGCGCCATCAGACCGGCTTCGTCCTGGAAAACATACCGGTTCAGGTAAGGAACGATATCGTGCTTGACTGCGCTGTTCCAGCTCTGAACACCGCCGTAAATGAAGCCGGGGTAGGACACGCAGGTCTCATCCCAACCGCCCAGATCCTGCCATTTGGACTGCAGATAGCCCATCGCGCCGGCGGCCTTTCCGTTGGCGGTGCCGCATTCGGTATTGCCCTTCATTACATCGGTCTTGCCGGAAATGGTGCAAAATGTATTGGTAGAGCCGCAGACATAGAAATTCTTGGCAGCGGCATACTTTTGGCAGCGCTCCAGATCCGGGAACTCCTTGCTGTAGCCCCACAAAATGGGCACCAGATCCTCCGGAATTTCGCTGAACAGCTCCGGATGGCGCTCAATAATATCGCCCCAGAACAGCAGGGTCTTATCCGGATACCGGGACTTGATGTAGTTGTAGATCCGCAGAACATAATCGAAATACACCCTGCCGGGATCCTTGCCTTCCTTGGCCTTTTCGGTGATCTCAAAGGTCTCATCGCAGCAAATATTGATCGTATCCGCGGTAAAATAGGGCAGCAGATCGTCAAACAGACTCTTGGTCAGCTCCCAGGTGCCGGGCTTGTCGGGATCCAGGGTGGAAAAGCCCTTTTCGTAGCCCCAGGGCATCAAATAGCCGTTGGGATCATCGGGAGTAATGGCCAGATCCCGGTACTCATCCCGCTGGATCCAATGCTTCATATGGCCAAAGGCATTCAGGCAGGGGACCAGCTTGACAAATTTCTCCTTGCAATAAGCGTCCAGCTCCTGAATGTCGGCAGGGGTCAGCACATCCTTGTTCTTCCAGACCTTGGGATGGGACGCGTAGGCAAAGGGGAAGCCCTCAAAATACAGCTCAAAATGGTTGATCTTCACATTGGACAGAATATCCACCACCCGCTTCAGGTTTTCCAGGGTGGGGACATGGTTTCTGCCCAGATCCATCATTACGCCGCGCTCCTGCAGATCGGGAAAATCGTGGATATAGCAATTTTGGAGCTGCTCTCCCTGCTGATCCAGCATCTGATTCAGCGTCAGCTCCGCATAATAAAAGCCCTTGTCGCAGGATGCCTCCACCGTAACGCCGGTTTCATTCAGACGCAGGATATATTCTTCCTGCCCCAATGCAGGATTGGTTACATTTTTGCGGTTATTCAAAACTTCTCTGCCGGAAGTTCCGCCGAGAAGCTCTAACTTTTTCGGTTGCGGAAACAGGTTCATTGCATTCCCTCCGGATTTTGCAAAAAATAGGGGATTTTATCAAAAGCCGTGGTTTTTACGGCAATTTTTTACAGTTGAGATTTGAAAATATGGGGCTCGCCTAAGCGGGCCCCATATTGATTTCAGTTCTCTTGGATTACTGCTTGGAGGCCAGCCACTCGTTGACCTGACGCTGCATCTCATCCAGGATCACCTGCAGACCGTTGTCATACAGGTACTGGTTCAGTTCAGCGATCGCATCGTCTACCGTGCCGTTGCCCATACCGCAGAGGACGGGCTCCAGGTGTGCATCCAGGTTAGCGTTGATAGCAGCCATCTGGCTTCTGACGGAAGAAGCGTCGAAGGTGAAGCCGTACAGGGGAGACAGCTCAGCATTCTCGTTGATCTGCTTGGTCTCTTCCCAGCAGCCGATCATGGAGTCATCAACATAGTAGGACAGGAAGGTATTGCCAACGAAGAAGGGCTCGTTGCCGGGATAAGCGCTGTCATCCAGGTTCATAACCTTGTTCTCTTCGTCTTCCCAAGTCCAGTCCACGCCTTCCTGACCGTAGCAGATCAGGTTCAGCAGCTCTTCGTTGGTGTTCAGCAGCTCGATGAAAGCCAGAGCACGGCCGGGATACTCAGCGTTGCGGGAAACGACCATTGCAGTCTGCGCAACAGAAGAAGTGGTCAGAACAGCGTTGCCGATGGGAATGGTCTTGATGGTGATGCCATACTGTGCCTTCATGGAAGCCATTGCATCGCCGCCGGGCTTAACAACAGGCTCCAGGGAAACAGGGTGACGGCTCTCGCCGTACTCCAGCTCGTAATAGCTGTTTGCCTGGCCGCCGTTCAGGGCAGCGTCGCTGAAGTAACCGGCGTCGTGCCACTTCTTCATCAGAGAAGCGATGTACTTGAATTCCTCGGTCTCGTACTGGTTGATAACGGTGCAAGTACCGTCAGAAACGCGGATAGCGCCGGGGAAATTGGTGCTGATCAGGTTGTCAAAGCCCATAAAGGAGCTGGTGTTCTCCATCAGCTTGTCGTCAGCGCCGAAGAAGCACTCGTTGTAGTTATTCATCAGCAGGTACTCAAAGAAGACTTCCAGGCTCTCCAGAGGAGTATTGGGATCAATGGTAGCTTCGATGGTCTCCCAGTCGACGTTCAGCTCTTCGAACCAGTCAACCTCGAAACGGATGCCGTTCTGACGGACATAGATCTGCTGCAGGGGGATGCCGTACAGGCCGCCGCCGATGGTCAGAGCGTCAAAATACTTGGCGTTCATGGTATCCATGGTCTCGGGCATATAGGTTTCCAGATATTCCTTAGTCAGGGGCTCCAGAACCTTCTGGGAAACTGCATTGGAGTAAGGATTCCACTGGGTACCGCAGAAAGCCACATCCCAACGCTCGTTAGCAGCGTACTTCAGGGACATCTTCTCGGTATACTCGCCCAGAGGAATAACCTCGATGTTAATGGTAGCGTTAATTTCTCTTTCGGTGATCTCGTTGATCGCTGCAACGATACGGTCCCACTCGGTAAAGTCACCTGCGCCGCGGGCATCGGGGAAGCACCAGGTCAGCGTAACATGCTCTGCAAACTTCTGCTCGTTGGTCAAGTCCTTGCCCAGAGGCTCGTCTGCTCTGGGGGTGTTCTTGGCGCTACAGCCTGCCAGGATGGGCAGCACCATCAGCAGAGAAAGGGCCAGAGCCAGAATCTTCTTCAAATTCTTCATATTCATTCTCCTTAAAAAATTTATGTCGTTGGCAGCAGCCATGCATTAAGCCTTAACTGCGCCAATTGCCATACCCTTAACAAAGTACTTCTGGAACCAGGGGAACACCAGGACCATGGGCAGAACCGTGATACAGGCAACTGCCATCGCCATACTTGCAGACGGAACATCCGCCAGCGTTCCGGTCAGGCTCGCCGAGTTCTTGTACTGCTCCATATGCTGCAGAAGACGCTGCAGGTACAAAGACAGCGTGGTGGCCTTGCCGTAGTCGAAATACATCATAGGTGCATAGTAGGAGTTCCAGGATCCGATAAATGCGGAGATCGCGATGGTGCCCAGAGCCGGGGTGGACAGGGGCAGCATGATCTGGAAGAAGATCTGATACTCGCTGGCGCCGTCCAGCTTGGCGGATTCCACCAGGCCGTAGGGCAGGCCCTGGAAGAAGGAGCGAATAATGATAACGCTCATCGCGCCCATCGTTCCGGGAACGATCAGGATCAGCAGATTGTTTTTCAGGTTCAGCCAGCTGACATTGACGATATAGCTGGCAGATGCGCCGCCGCCGAAGAACATGGTAAACAGCAGAACAAAGTTAATGATCCGGCGGGCGGAGAAGGTGGGACGGCTCACGGCGTATGCATACATAGCGTTCAGCATAACGGTGAGCAGGGTGGTAGCGACACAAACCATCAGAGAGGTCAGCAGTGCCTTTGCGATAGGCTGGAAGTTCTTGAACACTGCCTCATAGGCCTCGCCGGTGGGGTTCTTGGGCCAAACGGAGTAGCCCTCCTGCAGCAGTTCCTTTTCAGACAGCAAGGAAACAGACAGCATGGAAATGAAAGGATACAAAATTGCAAGGCTGATCACAATGAAGAACAGGTGGATGAACAGATTGACCACATCAATCTTCTTGAAAAACCGCTTGATTTTCAGATTCTTGTTATTCATCTTAGAACACCGTTCCTTTCTCGTCGATCCAGGACGCAATCTTGTTAACCAGCATCAAGACGATAAAGCCGGCGATGGACTGCATCAAACCGATAGCTGTAGACGCGCCGATGCTGCTGGGGTCCGTCTGCAGTGCGCGGATGATATATGTATCAATAACATCGGTCCGGGAACGCAGCTTGTGGGGGTTGAAATCGGTCATATAGTAGAACATACCGAAGTCGGAGTTAAACACACCGCCCAAAGACAGAATGGTGAAGCTGATAACGATGGGACGGATATGGGGCCAGGAGATGTTGGCCATGATCTGGAAGCGGTTGGCGCCGTCCAGTCTTGCAGCCTCAAAAAGAGATGTATCCACAGACATTAGGTTGCCGTAGTAAACGATGGTGCCGTGACCGACCTTTTTCCACAGGTAGCAGATCATCAAAAGCCAGGTCCAGTGCTGAGGCTCTGTGTACCAGCTGATGGCATCTTTTCCCCAATCCTTCAGGAAACTGTTAACGATACCGTAGTTCAGGTCCAGGTTGGCTTTCATTGCGTAGGCAGCGCCGACCCAGGAAACGATGAAGGGCAGGAACACGATGGTCTGATACACACGAATGGTCAGACGGTTCTTCAGCTCAAACAGCAGCATACCCATAATAATGGTAATGACGGTGTTTACAGCCAGATACAGCACATTCAGGCCAACTGTGTTGGTCAGCAGGGTCTTGAAATAATCCGCATTACCGGTGAAGAACACGGTAAAGTTATCAAAGCCGACCCAGCGGCTTCCGAAAATGCCATCATAGGCCACATAGTCCTTAAATGCCAGCACGATACCAAACATCGGCAGATAGCTGAACAGAGCCAGCACGATCAAACCGGGAACAGACAGGGAGAAGAGCTGCCAGTTGTCTTTTCTCTGGAGTTTTTTGATTCCGTTGGTTCTACTTGCAGGCGTTTTTTGTAAGGCTTTTGTTTTCACGCGATACACCTCCAATATGAATACCTATATCATATCACACAATTTCAAAATTTCAAGTGAGATTTTATTGTGCATCTTACTGTACGAATTCCCAGCATTTGTCTAATTCGACTTGCGCAACCGGTTGCTCTAACTGTCTTTTTGTATTTTCACCAATTTCCTGGGTTTACCATCTGGGGTAGGGTAACATAATTTGTGCAAAATGCTTAAATTGCAAATTTTTACAAATTTTTCATACCCCAAACCCTGTTGTATGTGATATGCTATATTCACACAAGATATTGGGTTTTTTCTCTCAGGAGGTCCCTTATGAAGGAACTTTTATCAAAATGGACGAACTTGCCTGCTGCATACCGCCCCATTCCGTTCTGGAGCTGGAATGACGATCTGGAGCCGGAGCGTCTGCGCCAACAGATCCGCTGGATGAAGGAATGCGGAATCGGCGGCTTCTTTATGCACGCCCGTGGCGGTCTGAAAACGCCCTATCTGGGCGAAGAATGGATGCAGTGCATCGAGGCCTGCTGTGATGAAGCCAAAAAGCTGGGTATGGACGCCTGGGCTTATGACGAAAACGGCTGGCCCAGCGGCTTTGCCGGCGGCCGTTTGCTGGAGGATATGCAAAACCGGGATATGTACCTGACCCGGAAGCAGGGCGCATTTGATCCTGAGGCCGATGTTTCCTACAGAATCGGCGAGACCACTCTGATCCGCAGCAACGCCGATCAGGGCGGGGAATACCTTAACATATATATGCACCGGTCTGCCTCCACAGTGGACATCTTAAATCCCGCCGTGGTGCGCAAATTCCTGGATGTGACCCACCAACAGTATAAAACCCGGATGGGGGAGGCTTTTTCCGCCGATCTGAAGGGCTTTTTTACCGATGAGCCCCAGTATTACCGGGCGGACACCCCCTATACGCCCATGCTGGAAGACTATTTCCGCAAAGAATACGGCGAAGATGTCCGGGACGGACTGGGTCTGCTGTTTTTGGAGAAAGAGGGCTATCGCACCTTCCGCTACCGCTACTGGCTGGCAATGCAGAAGCTGATGCTGGAGAGCTTCAGCAAGCAGCTGTATACCTGGTGCTGCGACAACGGAATTTCCTTTACCGGCCACTATGTGGAGGAGGTTTCTATGGGCGCGCAGCTGATGTGCTGCGCCGGCGCGATGCCTTTTTATGAGTACGAGACCATCCCCGGCATCGACTGGCTGGGTGCGGATACCGACAACGAGCTTTCCCCCCGGCAGCTGGGCAGCGCCGCCCGGCAGTTGGGCAAAAAGCAGACCCTGACGGAGACCTTTGGCTGCTGCGGCTGGAATGTGACCCCTGCGGATCTGCACCGGATTGCTGGCTTCCAGTACGCCTGCGGCGCAAATCTGATGTGCCATCATCTGATCCCTTATTCCGAGCACGGCCAGAGAAAACGGGATTATCCTGCACATTTTAACCCGATAAATCCCTGGATCTCCGCCCATTTCAAGGATTTTAACGATTATTTCGCCCGTTTGGGCTATCTGCTGGCGGAAAGCGAGGAGCCGGTGAATGTGGCGATGCTGCATCCCATGCGCAGCGCCTATTTTGACTACAAGCGGGGCACCGTAGACATCCCGGAAAGCTGGCTGGATCCCAGCCTGCGTAAGGCTTGCCGCACCCTTTCCTGCCGGGGCATCGGCTATCATTTCCTGGACGAGACCCTGCTGGAAAAGCACGGCTTTGTAGCGGGCGATGCCATCGGCTGCGGCGCCTGCAAATATACTTATCTGGTACTGCCGAAGATCCTGACTATGGGCAAGCACACCGAAAAACTGCTAAGAAAATTTGTAGAAAACGGCGGTAAACTCCTGCTTTTGGATGAAAAACCCAACTTTTTGGAGGGCGAGCCCTTCTGCTACGATTACTTAAATTCCAACTGCACGCTGGCGGATATCGTCGCCGCCCAGCCCTTCCGCGTAGAAAACACCGACACGGAGCTGTACTGCACTTACCGGCTCTATGACGGCAGGCAGTATCTGTTCGTTCAGAATGCCTCGGCGGAAAAGGCCTACACCCAGACCTTCCGTTTTG
This sequence comes from Oscillospiraceae bacterium, assembly GCA_017410075.1. Lineage (GTDB taxonomy): Bacteria > Bacillota > Clostridia > Oscillospirales > Oscillospiraceae > Faecousia. Next base: position 14,486 of record JAFQRK010000037.1, read on the forward strand.
CCCGCGGCAGCAGCTTTATTTCCATTGATCCCGTTACTTTTGAAACCAAAAAGCTGCCCCTGACCGTTACTCTGGATAAAAACGAGTCTCTTTTGCTGCAGGTCAGCTCCGATGCCGCCCCGGAAACGGCTGAAAAGCCGGTGTTTACCCTGCGCTTCGACGGCGCCAAGGCGGAATTCGATAAAAATTTCCTGACTCTGGACACTCTGCAGTGGTCGGAAGACGGCAAAAACTTCTCCCAGCCCATGCTGTGCAACGAATTGAACGCGCTGCTGCTGCAGCGCCGCTATGCCGGCAAGCTGTGGCTACGCTACAGCTTTGATGTGGCAGAGCTTCCCGAAAAAATGCATATTATTGCGGAAAAGAGCGATTCTGCCCATCTGGTAAACGGCCGGCAGATCTGCTTTGACCACACCTTGGAGGAAGACCACTGCTTCCAATGCGCCGATATCTCCAAATTCGTGGCGCTCGGCGAAAATTACTACGAAACCGTGATGGACTGGCATCAGAGCGAAGAGACCTACTACGCTCTGTTTGGCGAAGGCGTTACGGAAAGCCTGCGCAACTGCATTGCCTACGACAGCGAGATCGAGGCCGTTTATCTGGCAGGTCATTTCGGCGTCTATGCAAAAAATCAATGGGTGCGCCACGACGAAAACCATCTGCTGGGAAGCAATTTCTGCATTGGCAAAGCCCCTGAAACGGTGTCTGAGACCGTTACGGACGGCCTGCCCTTCTTCCGGGGCAGTCTGACCCTGACCCAGACCGTGGATCTGATCGACCCCAATATCCGGCTGGCGCTGAGCGGCGATTTTCTCACCGCAAAGGTATGGGTAAACGGCCAATATGCCGGCGAAATTTGCTTTGAAAATGCTGTTGATATCTCAACCTTTGCAAAGCCGGGCGCAAACGAAATTTCCGTTGCCTTCTGCATCGGCAACCGCAATCTTCTCGGCCCGTTCCATGCCGGGGAAAAAGAGGTCTTTGTATGCCCGACTCTGTTTGAAGAAAGCAATATTCCTGCCGCTGCAACAGGGGAGCCCCAGTATAAATTCCGCACTTTTTACCCGTAAATACCAGAAAGAAGGCACATTATGTTCAGTTTCCTCAACATTGACGGAAAGTTTTACAAAACCCTTTCCAAAATCACAAACTACGCCATTTTGGGCATCCTGTGGGTGATCTCCTGCGCCGGCGTGATCACCATCGGCGCAGCCTGCTGCGCGGTTTACGCCGCCCATCATAAGGTGATCCAAAACCATAACGGCTACATCTGGCGCACCTATTGGGAGCAGTTTCGCAGCAATTTTAAGCAGGCCACCCTGCTGTGGCTGATCATGCTGCTGCTGGGCGGTTTTTTCGCCGCGGATTTCTATCTGCTGTTTATGATGAGCGGCGGCCAGCAGGGAATCCTGATCATTTTTGGCATTCTCGCCGCAGTGTGTGTAATGTGGATGCAGTATTGGCTTCCTTACATCGTCCACATTGACGATCCCATCAAAACCGTGCTGAAAAATACGCTGATCATGACCGTGGCGCATTTGCCCCAGTCCATTTTGCTGCTGGCGATCTTTGCGCTGTGCGTGATCATCAATTTTGAAGTGCCGCCGCTGGCGTGGACCGTTACGCTGATCGTGACGCCGATCATCTACTGCCTTTTGAGCTATGGCCGTTTCTGCAAGGTCTTCACCAACTACTGGGATATGACCGACGGCAACGAGGCGTTTCTGGAAAAGCAGCTGGAAGAAAAGTGATATCCTTGGCCCCCTCTGACGAGGGGGCTGTATTTTTGCGGCGCAAAAATACTGGGGAGAGAACTCTCTCCCTCCGCCACGGCTTACGCCGTGCCACCTCCCTCGTCAGAGGGAGGCTTTTCTCAGAATTCTCTATTTTTGTTTCTAAAAGCGATTGAATTTATATTTTAGATATGTTATGATGATGCTACAAATCATACAAATGGAGGAATCATCAATGTCTACTGTTTATGATCTGATCGTAATCGGCGGCGGTCCCGGCGGTTATCTGGCTGCTGAGCGCGGCGCCCATGCCGGTCTTAAGACCCTGCTGTTTGAAAAGCGTTCTCTGGGCGGCGTCTGCCTGAATGAGGGCTGCATCCCCTCCAAGGCTCTGCTGAATTCTGCCAAGCATTACGAGCACGCTCTGCACGCCAGCAAGTACGGCGTCGGCTGCGACAATGTCACCATTGACCAGAAGGCCGTCGTTACCCGCAAGGCCAAGGTGGTCCGCACTCTGGTTGCCGGCGTTAAGGCAAAAATGCGTGGCGCAGGCGTTACCGTGGTGATGGAAGAAGCCACCGTCACCGGCAAGGAAGGCGCCAATTTTGCCGTTTCTGCCAAGGGCACTACTTATCTGGGCAAGAACCTGATCATTGCCACCGGCTCCAGCGCTGCTGTTCCCCCCATCCCCGGTGTGAAGGAGCTGCTGGGCGACTTCGTGCTGACCAACCGCGAGGTTCTGGAGCTGCAGGAGATCCCCAAGAACTTCACTGTTATCGGCGGCGGCGTTATCGGCCTGGAAATGGCTGCTTACTACGCAGCTGTGGGCTCTAAGGTCACCGTTATTGAAATGCTGGATCACATCGCCGGCGCTACCGATCTGGAGATCAGCTCCATGCTGCAGAAGGAGCTGGAGGCCAAGGGCGTTACCTTCCTGCTGAGCACCGCTGTTAAGAGCGTAGAGCCCGGCAAGGTCAATGCCGAAAAGGCCAACGGCGAGAAGATCAGCGTTGCTGCTGACAAGGTGCTGCTGTCCATCGGCCGCCGCGCCAACTGCATGGGTCTGGGTCTGGAGAGCATCGGCGTCGAGATCGACCGCGGTGTTCCCACCGACACCCTGGGCCGTACCAATGTTCCCGGCGTTTACGCCATCGGCGATGTCAACGGCCACCATATGCTGGCCCACACCGCTTACCGCGAGGCTGAGGTCGCCATCAACACCATCCTGGGCAAGCCCGACAATATGCGCTACAACGCCAACCCCTCCGTCATCTACACCCAGCCGGAGATCGGCTCTGTGGGTAAGACCGAGGAGGAGTGCAAGGCCAAGGGCATTGAGTACGAGGTTGCCAAGCTGCCTATGGTTTATTCCGGCCGCTTCGTTGCTGAAAACGAGGGCGCAGACGGTCTGTGCAAGGTCATTGTGGATAAGAAGAAGCGCAATGTTCTGGGCGTCCACCTGATCGGCGCATACTCCGGTGAAATCATCTGGGGTGCTGCCGAAATGATCGAGATGCAGCTGCGTGTCAACGATGCCCGTCAGATCATCTTCCCCCATCCGACAGTCAGCGAGATCATCCGCGAGACCCTGTGGGAGTTTAAGGACTAATATTTATGTGAAAAATCCCCTGCCATATGTGCAGGGGATTTTTGCCTTCCCCCGAGGGGAAGGTGGGTCGGCGAAGCCGAGCCGGAAGAGAAATACGGGCAAACATTCTAGGTGTAGCTTAATTTTAAGACCTATACGGCATTTCGCTGCACGCCGTTCCTCTCCCGTCAGCCTATCGGCTGACACCCTCCCCCCGGGGGAGGGTATATTACGCTGTCATTCCGAGCCGGTGCGCACACCGGCGTGGCGCCCTGAGCACGAAGTGCGAAGAAGTGCTCTTGGGGCGGAATCCCCTAAGGATTCCGGAAACTTCAGGGGATTGCCACACCAGTGACATCGGTCACTGGTTCGCAATGACAGATGGGCGAGGATATGCAGACGCGCGGCGCTCGCCCCTGCAAGGAAAGCACCGCAACCTCGCCTCCCTCTTTGAGGCTACGCCCGCAGGCGTGTTTCGAAGCGCAACCACCCAACGGGTGGCTCTTAGCGCGGAGATGAGGTGGCAAAAATCTTTGATTTTTGACGGAGGGAGTTTAACTCCCCCAGTCAGCCTGTTCTGCTGACAGCCCCCTCAAAGAGGGGGCCGAGGGGATAGATTTCCACAAATACAGTTGACAATTCATCCAAT
>JAFQRK010000038.1 GCA_017410075.1 Oscillospiraceae bacterium
AGACCTCTGCGCAGCTTCGGTGCACGCCGTTCCTCTCCCGTCAGCCTATGGCTGACACCCTCCCCCCGGGGGAGGGTATATTATGCTGTCATTCAGAGGCGGTGCGCACACCGGCGTGGCGCCCTGAGCACGAAGTGCGAAGAAGTGCTCTTGGGGCGGAATCCCCTAAGGATTCCGGAAACTCCAGGGGATTGCCACACCAGTGACATCGGTCACTGGTTCGCAATGACAGTATATGCGGACAAGCAATAACATAGGGGCGTGGCCGATGGCCACGCCCCTGTTTTTAAATGATCCCGTTGACCATCAGAACTTGTTGGTATTTTTCAACCCATTTTTGGCAGTTTTCCGCCTTTTCGTATACATACAGTTCCTTCCACTGACTGTATCCGTTTCCCAGAATGCGGTCAACACTCACATAATACGCTTCGAGTTCTTCGTAGTACTTGTCATATGCCACCCAGGTGTTTTCCAGACTTCCTGTCTGGGCATCTGCCCAGACCGCCTGCAGCAATTCTTCTTTCACCGCGTCCGAAGAAAGCAGCATTTCCGGCTTTTCTTTCATTGTCTCGTTATAATTGTATACAAGATGCTCCACGGGCTGTCCGCAGAACTGAATACTGCGAACCGACCGATACCACTTTGTCCAGTCCGTTTCCCCCAGCAGAAATTCCGGTCTGTTGTAAAGGGAATGGATCATTTCCGCAGCCTTGCTGCCGGAGAGGATCTTGTAGGATCTGGTCACCTGCCGGCCGCTTTCCAGGGTATAGCGGATGCTGTAGGTGCTGTAGCTTCCGCTGCCGTTCCACCGCTCCTGCAGTGCCTGCTGATGGATGGCGCGGATCAGCTCGATGCCCTCCCGGTCGGCGATCTTGATATCCGCCTCAGAATAGCTCATAAACGAGCCCCGGTCAAATTCCACCGATTGGACGGTTTCCGCTGTAGGAATGTAACGGGTGATGCCGATGGGATCCCAGGCGGTCAGACCTACGGTCAATGCCAGCACCAGACCCAGCGCCGCCAGATGGGCAAAGGCCTTGCCCGTAAACACCCGTACGGTGCGCTGCAGCAGCATCTGTCCTGCAAACCAGCCTACTACCAGACCGATGATGAGAAACACCAGATAGCCGTCGGTCACCATCATTCCCTGACCAAAGGCTGCCACCACCGCACCGGCGCACAGCGCGAACACCACTCCCAGCACCGGCTTCAGCCGTTGGATGGCCACAAATTCTCCGGCGCATTCCAGCCGGCGTCTGCGGTACAGCAGCAGCGCCGCCGCCAGCAGCGCCACACCGATACCGGCGCAAATGCCCAGGTAGCCCCAGCCCTCGCCGGCTCCCACATAGGTCCATTGGCCATCGTACTCGGTTTGCATGACCCATTCAAATTCCAGCAGCTGCGTGCTGCTGACCATTTTTGCCGCAGGGCAAAACAGCTTAAAGATCTCCTCATTGACCTGCACGCCGTACAGCAGGGGCTGATAGATCACAGTAACAAACCAATAGGCGATCATGGAAACAAAATTCACCATCGCATACACCGCCACCTGGGCAAACCGGTTGCCGGTGCAGAACACGCAAAATACTGCCACGCCGAAGAAGAACAGATACTCCATCAGCATCACAGCTACCCAAGTCAGCGCCACCCAGCCATACTGACCCAGGGTGGTCATAAAGAAGACCGCGCCGATCAGATGGGGTACAAGGCTGTAGGCAAGGCCTGCAACGATATGGGTGCAAAACCAGGTTTCTCTGCGCATAGGCAGGGCGTGCAGCGCATTGCACAGCCGGCTCTTATACAGATCGCCAAACAGCAGCTGCGCCGCCAGCACCGCGTAGATCATATTGATCAGAGCAAAGGGTCCCATAGTGCCGCTGATCCAGTAGGCATCATAATGGGCGACGCCGCTCAGAGAAGTCAGCATAACCAACAGTCCGCCGATCAGATAAATTGCCCACAGCGGTGCAAACCGGGAAATATCCTTGCGCAGCAGGGTCTTATTACAGGACAATGCTTTTAACTTCATAGTCTACACCTCCCAGCTCATAGATGAAGATCTCCTCCAGAGAAAGCGGCAGCACATCGAAATAGGGACACTGGGTACAGAACATCTGCTTTTCAATCTCCTCCGCGCTGCCCCGGACGATCAGTGTCCGCAGCCGGCCGGACTGGCTTTCGTGGAGAACATCCAGCTCCCGGGGCGCTTCGCCCACCAGCTGCAGCTTGTGGATCGCCCCCTGCATATCCGCAAGAGAGCGCTCCAGCAGCATTTTTCCGTGATCCATAATGCCCACATAGTCGCAGATATCCTCCAGCTCACGCAGGTTGTGGGAGGAGATCAGCACCGTGGTCTGCCGCTGGGCAACATCCGCCAGGATCAGATTCCAGACCTGCCGCCGCATCACCGGATCCAGGCCGTCCACCGGCTCATCCAGCACCAGCACATCCGCACGGGTGCACAGCGTCAGGTGGAACGCCGCCTGCTTCTGCATACCCTTGGAAAACCGGCGGATGGGACTCTTTCTGGGCAGCTTGAACACTTCGCAAAGCCGCTCAAACAGTTCGTTGTCAAAATTGGGATAAACGCCGGCGTAAAATTTGCGCATCTCCTCCAGCGTGGCGGAGGGGAAGTAGAAGATCTCGTCAGGCACAAGACCGATCCGGGCCTTTTGCTCCGGATTTTCGTAAATGGGCTGTCCCTCCATGGCGATCTCGCCGCTGTCGGGGCGGTAAATGCCGGTCAGCACCCGGATGGCGGTGGATTTTCCGGCGCCGTTAGGGCCTACCAGGCCATATACCGTGCCCTTGGGTACGATCATATTCAGGTTATCCAGCGCCTTAAAGGTGCCGAAGGTCTTGGTTACATTTTTCATTTCAAGCATTGTCATTACCTCCTTTTCCAAGGTGCTGCAGCAGAGTTTCCCGGCTCACGCCGGCTGCCAGCAGACGGGCCGTAAGCTTGTCAAATTCCTTCAAAAGTGCCGCATTTTCCCCGCTTTCCGGGATGCCAAGGACAAAGCTGCCTCTGCCTGCCTCCGATGCTACCCAGCCCTGCACCTCCAGCTCCCGATAGGCGCGCTGGATGGTGTTGGGATTGATGGTCAGCTGGGTAGCCAGCTCCCGAACGGAGGGCAATTTATCACCCGGTCTCAGAATTCCGGTGCAGATCTGATCCCGAAAGCCGTCACAGATCTGGGCGTAGATAGGCCGCGCATCGCGATAATCCAAAAGAATCATATGCATCACTCCCTGCATTTAAACTGTACTAGTACAGTCACTATACTGTATTAGTACAGTTTTGTCAATAGTTATTTTTGTCCCGTTACTTTTTCTGTCATTCCCAGTGGTGCGAAGCGGAAGGGGAATGCGGGCAGTTATCTTCGTTTTTCTGTAATTTTAAGACCTCTGCGCAGCTTCGGTGCACGCCGTTCCTCTCCCGTCACGGCTTACGCCGCGCCACCCTCCCCCCGGGGGAGGGTATAATTCTGTCATTCCGAGCCGGTGCGCACACCGGCGTGGCGCCCTGCGCACGAAGTGCGAAGAAGTGCTCTTGGGGCGGAATCCCCCAAGCATTCCGGAAACTCCAGGGGATTGCCACACCAGTGACATCGGTCACTGGTTCGCAATGACAG
>JAFQRK010000006.1 GCA_017410075.1 Oscillospiraceae bacterium
ACAGCATTACCGTTGCTGCCAACACTCTGAATCCTGCAGCAGCCGGTACTCTGAAGTATCAGCTTAAGCTGGGCGACAGCGTTGTGACGGCTTGGACCACCGATGCCACCTTCACTAACCTGACCGCCGGCACCACCTACACTGTGGAAGCAATGTATGACGCAGCTGATGGCTACATCGACTCCGGTGTTTCCACCATTACTGTTACCACCGCAACGCCCATTATTACCGAGTTCACTGTCAGCGGTACTGTTACGGCAGGCGCAACCGTTCAGCTGTATAAGGATCGCGCGGTCGTCAGCACGGTTGTTGCTACCAACGGCAGCTACGAGTTCACCAATGTGAACATCGGCAACTACACGCTGGTGGTTACCAAGGCCGGCCATACCGCACAGATGATGCAGATCGCCGTCGACAAGGATCTGACGGTAGAGACGATCACTCTGGTATCTGCTTACAATGTCAGCGGTACTACCACCGCCGGTGCAACCGTTACCCTGTATCAGAGCGGCGCAGTTAAGCAGACTTCAACTGCTGATGGCAGCGGCAACTACAGCTTCGGCAGCGTGGCTCTGGGCAACTACACTCTGGTATTCACCAAGACCGGTTACTACACCCAGACCGCAAGCGTTACCGTCAGCGAAGCAAATGTAACGGTGAACAAGGTTACGCTGACACAGACCCGCATCAGCGGTACTGTTACTGCTGGCGCAACTGTTGAGCTGTACCAGAACGGCGCGGTTCAGGCAACGGCAACTGCCACCAACGGCAGCTACAGCTTTGACGGTATGGCTCTGGGTAACTACACCCTGGTGTTCTCCCTGACCGGTTATCACACCAAGACGGAAGCTGTCACCCTCAGCACCGGCAATGTAACGAAGAATGCTGAATTGGCATCTGCCCGTTACACCGTCAGCGGCACCACAACCGCAGGCGCAACGGTTACTCTGTATCAGAGCGGCGCGGTGGTCGATACCACGGTTGCGGATGGCAGCGGCAACTACAGCTTCAGCAATGTGATCATCGGCAACTATGCAGTTACCTTCACCAAGGCTGGCTATATCGCACAGGGTACTACCATTACTGTCAGCGGCAATCTGAATGTTGCAGCTGTTGCACTGGAAACTGTGCCGGTGAACTCCACTGAGGTCTATCTGGACGCTGTGCTTGCTGCAACCTACAATATCCACCTGATCGAGCCCTGGGCTCTGCGTGTGAATGTTACCTTCTACACCGAGAAGAACGGCACACCCATTGCGCTGAACAGCCTCAAGTCTTACGGCGCATTCGCAATCATTGCCAACGAGTATGGCGATGGCGTTCCCACCACCTGGGAGGATCTGCTCAACAGCGAAAATGTGGTGCAGTTCAAGAAGGCTGCTTCCGCAGGTGACTACAATATGTATCCCACCAGCGATACAACAGCAACCTTCGACTTCTATGAAGGTCTGTATACCTACCGTCTGGCAGAGCATGTTTACTGGGTCGCTTATTACGAGGACGATGCCGGTATCCACTTCACCGGCAGCGTTATGGAGCCCGTGATCACCGAGAAGATCGACAACATTATGGGCAAGAGCGAAAGCAATACGGAAAAGGTCCTGCTGAGATCTTTGAAGGAGCTGCACGCTGCGCTGATCGCCTTTAGAGGTGAGGATGCTGATCTGGGTAACACCGATTATGCTGAGGGCGTTATGAACATCGGTCTGGATCTGGGCACCACCAATGCCAACGGCTACAAGTTCGGTAAGAGCCACCGCATCCGTCTGATCGAGCCTTGGGGTCTGATGGTCAGCTTCCAGGTGAAGCCCAACTCCGGCGCTGTCTACACAGACGATGATTTCGAAGCGCTGGTTGCTGCCGGCGGCACCTACGGTATGATCTTCTACCACGATAAGGAATGCGCATACAACGGCGATATGCGTGCCGATCAGATCCTGGCAAGAAACGATGTTTATGTCTACAGCCAGGCGCTGGGCAATGTCGTTGTAGAAAACGGCAAGATGACTGCGGTCTACACGGAGAGTATCTCTACCTCTATCCTGGACAGCGACTTCTACTGCCTGCCCTTCGTGGTGGATGCTCAGGGCAATTACCACTACAGCAAAAATGCATTCTGCATGAATCTGCTGGATGAGATGTTTGCTTACAACAACAAGGTTGGCCTGAAGAATGAAGAACGCGAAACCTTCAGAAAGATGATCGAGCTGTACGAGAGTACACTTGTCCACATCTACGATAAGCAGTACACCAAATAAGCATCCGGACGATATCCACTAAGAAAACCCCACCTGCGGCAACGCAGGTGGGGTTTGTTTCTGTTTTACATTTTGAATTAGTGCAGGCAGGTTCCCTCGGGCACCATATCGTCCACGAAGATCACCTTGCAGCCGCAGGCGTTGTTGGTGGCAGCCAGCAGCATACCCTCGCTGGTGACGCCGGTGATACGGGCGGGCTCCAAATTGGCGATGACGATGATCTTGCGGCCCTCCAGCTGCTCGGGCTTGTAGTACTCCTTCAGGCTGGAAACGATGACCCGCTTATCCTTGCCGTCGAACAGGGTCAGCTTGTAGTTGTTCCGGGCCTTGCGGATCTCCTGGCACTTCAGGATCTTGCAAACGCGCAGGTCCAGAGCATCAAACTGCTCCAGGGTGATATTGGGCTTGAAGTCTGCCACGGGATCGGGATCGCCGTAGACGATCTCCTCCACTTCCTCTTCCACAGGGGCGTTTTTCTTCTCATCCAGCTCCACTTCCTCCTGAGTTTGGGGGTAGGAGAAGTTCAGCAGCTCCACGAAGTCGTCCTTGTTCAGGGCGTCCAGGAACAGGTACAGACGGGGTCCCTGCTCGCGGTCCAGCAGCAGGCGGTACACATTCTTGAAGAAGGGGATCTGGACGCTCTTCTTTTCCTTGTCGGTCATCTCGGTCTGACGGACCTGGATGGGAACGGCGTAGATCATCGCGTTCAGCTCGTCCAGCGTGTATTCGTTGGCCTTCAGGTTGGCATATAAGAGGTTGATCTCGGCCTTCTGCTCCTCGGTCAGGGTGTTCCAGGCCTCCCAGTTGCGCCAGGTGCGCAGGTGGTAGACCTGATCCGGTGCGCAAGCCTCCAGCCAGTACTTTGCCCGCTCCAGACGGTCCTTAAACTGGTCGTAGGTGTAGGGTGTGCCGTTCTTAGCCAGAACGGTCTCCAGCAGCTGGATGTCAAAATTGACCACGCTGCCCATCTGTGCCAGCAGGCTCATGGGAACGGGGCAGGGGGTGCGGCCTTCGATCAGGCAGGCATCCATAATGTCCTTGATGGCGCCCTCAGCGGTGCCGTCCAGGTGCTTGCTCAGCATCCGGTCAAACTCACCGTACTGGCGCAGGATACCCTCGTCGAAGCAGAAGTCAAAGGCCTTCATAGGCTCGGTCTTGGCATACAGCCACAGAATGACCTCGGGCTGATAGATCTTCAAAAGCTGCTCGGGCGTCAGATTCAGACCGGAGGAGCCGGACATTTTGCCGGTGCTGCCGCGGATACCGATAAACTCATAGCCCTGGAAGAAGGGGGGATCGTAGCCGAAGATCTCCTTGGAGATGTCCTTACTGGTGTCGTAGCTGCCGTGGGCGGTGGCGTGATCCTTTCCGCCGGGCTCAAAGTCGACGCCTTCATACAGCCAGCGCATAGGCCAGTCGATCTTCCAGTTCAGCTTGCAGTTGAAATTGGTCTTGAAATCAAAGGTGCCGTGATGGCCGCATGCGCATTCATACTGGGCGACGGTGTTGTCGTCGCTGAAGGAGACGATCTTGGTGGTGTCCTTGCCGCAGCAGTCGCAGTAGATGCTGACAGGGGAGTAGGCGTTGCGCTCCTCCTCGGTGGCAGCCTGGGTGCGGTGGCGGGACAGCACATCGTAGATCTCCTTGCGCTTGGCGATAGCTTCCAGGATCAGCTTGGTATACTTACCGCTGCGGTACATCTGAGCCTGATGACGGTAGTCAAAATCAATACCGAAAGCGGAGACCGAGTCGGTAAATTCCTTTTCGAAATATTCTGCCCAGGTACTGCAGCCCTTGGCATCACCGAAGGGATTGGGCACATCTGCATAGGGCTTGCCCACATACTGCTCCATATCGTCCCGGACAGCGGAAACATTTGCAGGGATCTTACGCAGACGGTCAAATTCATCCCAGCTAAACAGCAAACGGGCTTTCTTACCCATGCTCCGCAAGGCCTTTACTACAAAGTAGCTGGTGGCAATATCGCGGAAATTACCGATATGGATAGAACCGGAGGGGCTGATGCCGGCGGCGCAGACATACTCGTCCTTGTCGGGACGGCGCTGGATGATCTGCTTGGCAATATTTTCGGCCCATGTCAACATTTTGAAACACCTCTTGTTTTTTGTGCATATTTCGCATAATAATCTAAGTAATTTTAGCATATTGCACAGTAAGTGTCAAGCATACGAAATGTCAAAAAAATCTGCAAAATCAGCAAAAATCGTTTGCAGCAGAGGGATGCGGTGTTTTTGATAAAGAATGATTTGACTTGCTTTTTGTGTAAAAATATGGTATACTGAGCCCATATTTTTATATAGGAGGCGAGAAAATTGTTAACTTCCCAGATCGTTATTATGATCGCCATCGTTATGTACCTGACGGGCATGATCGCCATCGGTATTTTTTATTCCAATAGGAACAAAAGGTCTGATGATTTCTATCTCGGCGGAAGAAAACTGGGTCCTCTGGTTACCGCTATGAGCGCGGAGGCTTCGGACATGAGCGGCTGGCTGCTGATGGGACTTCCCGCGGTAGCGCTGATGACCGGCTTGCCGGAAGCTGTGTGGACGGCTGTGGGTCTTGCCATCGGTACATATATCAACTGGCTGATCGTGGCAAAGAGACTGAGAGTTTACACCCACCGTCTGGATGCCTTTACGCTTCCGGATTTCTTCAGCAAGCGCTTTGGCGACAAGAAGCATATGATTTCCACCCTTGCGGCGGTGATCATCGTTGTGTTCTTCATTCCCTATACCGCTTCCGGCTTTGCTGCCTGCGGCAAGCTGTTTGCCTCTCTGTTTGGCGTTGACTATGTTACCGCAATGGTAATCAGCGCAATCGTTATCATTCTTTACTGCACTTTAGGCGGCTTCCTGGCTGCTTCTACCACGGACTTTGTGCAGAGCATCATTATGACTGTGGCGCTGTTTATCGTGGTGGGCTTTGGCGAAGGCATTTTGAACGGCTTTGATACCGTATTTCACAATGTTGCCAATCTGAACGGCTATATGGATGTATTCAAGGGCTTTGATGTAGCAAGCGGCGAGACTATGAGCTACGGCGCATTGCCCGTGGTATCCACCCTTGCCTGGGGTCTGGGCTATTTCGGTATGCCCCATATCCTGCTGCGGTTTATGGCGATCGAGGATGAGAATAAGCTGAAGCTGTCCCGCAGAGTGGCATCCGTTTGGGTGGTTTTCTCTATGGCAGTTGCGATCCTGATCGGCGTTGTGGGCTACAGCCTGATGAAAAACGGCATCGTTCCCACCTATGAAAACGCATCTGCAGCGGAGACCATTATTGTGGATATTGCTAAGTTCCTGAGCAAGACCGGCTATATTCCTGCCTTTGTTGCCGGTATCATTCTGGCGGGTATTTTGGCATCTACCATGTCCACTGCTGACTCCCAGCTGCTGGCAGCGGCATCCGGTATTTCTCAGAATCTGGTGCAGGAGACCTTCAAGATCAAGCTGAGCGAAAAGCAGTCTATGTGGCTTGCCCGGATATCTGTTATTGTGATATCCGTCATCGCCATTTTCCTTGCGTTGGATCCTTCCAGCTCGGTGTTCCGCATCGTGTCCTTTGCCTGGGCAGGTTTTGGTGCAGCATTCGGCCCTGTGGTGCTGTTTGCGCTGTTCTGGAGAAGGACCACAAAGTGGGGCGCATTTGCCGGTATGATCTCCGGCGGCGCTATGGTATTCATTTGGAAATTTGTTGTGCGCACTGCCTTTGCAGGAACCTGGCTTGATATTTATGAGCTGCTGCCTGCCTTTGTGATCGCTTGCATCGCAATCGTAGCGGTAAGCCTGCTGACCAAGGTACCGGAGCAGGAAGTTACCGATGTTTACGACGAACTGAAGAAGTAAGTAAAATGCCACTTTCAAATTATGAAAGTGGCATTTACAATTCCCGGCAGTTGTGATAAAATGAGGAAAATGTTGTTAGGAGGCGATCGTATGATCCTCGATCTTCTGAAAAACGCGAAAAAATATGCCGGTATCCACCCGGGTGTGGACCGCACGTTGGAGGAAATGAAGCGCTTTACCCCCGATAACTACGGCGACGGCCGCGTGGATGTGGATGGCGACAATGTATTTTTGCTGCTGAATAACTACGAGACCCACCCCAAGAGCGAGTCTATGGCAGAAGCCCACCGCAAGTACATTGATGTGATGTATATGGTGGAGGGTGCGGAGACTATCTATGTCAAGAATGTGGACAAACTTAGCTGTATTACCGAGGAATACACCGAGGAAAACGAGGCGCTGATTGCAAAGACCGACGATGATGCTACTGCTGTTCGACTGGAAACAGGCTACTTCGTGGTGCTGTTCCCCCAGGATGCCCACAGCCCTGCCTGTGATGCTGACGGCAAGCAAACTGTAAAGAAGATCATTGGAAAAGTGAGAGTCTGATTATGACACAACTTGTAAAATATCCGGATTTTACGATAAAAAAGGAATATTTCCTGCCTGTCCGCCTGCTGGAAAGCGGCAATGCGGCAAAGACGGAGGAGCTGTTTGCCCCAAAGCGGGCCGGCGTGTCCTTCCGGACGGATAACTGCGCTTTGCTGCAGGGCAAGGGGGCGTATTTGCTGCTGGACTTTGGCAAGGAGCTTTGCGGCGGTCTGCGGATCATTACCCGCCTGGCGCCGGAAAATGCCCGGCTGCGGATCACCTTTGGCGAATCCGTGGCAGAGGCTTGCAGCACCATCGGTGTCAAGGGCGCGTGCAACGACCATTCTCCCAGGGATATGACCGTGGCGATCTCTATGATGTCTGATCTGGAATTTGGTCAGACCGGTTTTCGGTTTGCCCGGATCGAGCTGCTAACCGAAGGCGAGTTGGGTCTGATTTCCGTATACGGCTACTGTCTGACCCCGGATTTCCCCAATGAGGCCAGCATCGTTACCAATGATGCACTGCTGAACAAGATCATTGACACCGCTGCTTATACCTTGAAGCTGACCTTCCAGAACAACTATATTTGGGACGGTATCAAGCGGGACCGTTTGGTTTGGTGCGGCGATCTGCACCCGGAGATCCTGACCTCCCTTTACTGGTTTGGCAACACTCCCAATGTGAAAAATTCTCTGCGTTTCCTGCGGGAAAACACACCGGAGGATACTTGGGTCAACACCATTCCCACTTATTCCGCATGGTGGGTCATCAATGCCATTGACTACGCCGATATTACCGGCGATGATGCGTTCCTCGCCGAAAGCGAAAGCTATATTGAGCGCGTTTTGGATGCTTTCGACCGCTGCATTGCCGAGGACGGCACGATGCATTTTGGCGAAAAGCTGGATATGGAATTTTTCCTGGATTGGCCTACTTTTGAAACACCGGATGCGGTGGTGGGCTCTGCCTGCCTGCTGATCCTGGCGGCGAAGAAATACCTGTGCAAGAAGGATCACGCCGGTGCAAAGTGCATTTGCGAAAAGCTGCAGCGCTATCTGCAGCAGCCGGTGTCCCATAAGCAGATCCGGGCTTTCCAGATCCTTGCCGGCGGCGACAGTGCAGGCGCGGCAGAATATCTGCAGAAAAACGGCGCGGAGGGCATGTCCACCTTTATGGCGTACTACATTCTCAGCGCAGCGGCAAGTGCCGGCGGCACGCAGATGCTGAGTATGCTGAAAAGCTATTACGGTGGTATGCTGGATCGAGGCGCAACCACCTTCTGGGAGGACTTTGATCTTTCCTGGCTGGAGGGCAGCACCCGCATTGACGCTATGCCTGCCGAGGGCGAAAAGGATCTGCACGGCGATTACGGTAAGTATTGCTATCAGGGATTCCGCCATTCTCTGTGCCACGGCTGGGCAGCCGGTGTGCTGGCTTTTGTGGTAGAGCATATTGCAGGACTGAAGATCACAGACGGCGGCAAGAGCATCACCGTACAGCCCTGTATGGACGGCCTTACCGATCTGGACGCTGTATTCCCCACAGCTGCCGGAAATGTGGAGATCCATATCCACGGCCAGGATAGAAAAATTATCCTGCCGCAATAAAAATGTAACACCTTGTTCATAAAGACCTGCTATACTGTGCTTTAGACCGATTAAGGAGCGAGAATCTATGGCAACATATGAAAAAGTCAGCTGGCTTCAGCGGCTGAAAAATGATATGAAGGATATGACCTTCGGCGAAAAGCTGGGGCATCTTTGGGATTACTATAAGTGGTTTGCGATCGTGGGCGTCATTTTGATCGTTGCGGCGGTTTCTGTTGTGATCAGCGTGATCGAGAACAGCAAGGAATTGACCTACGGCGGCGTGATCGTCAACCTGTCGGTCACGGAAGAGGGAAGAGCCTATCTGAAGGAAGGCTGGTTTGAAGCGCTGGAGGGCGACCCCCAAAAGCAGAAGATCGAGCTGGACGAGATGTATATACCCGATGCCGGACAAACCACCTTTGCAGAAGCTTCCCTGGCCAATGCCCAAAAGATCACGGCGATGATCTCGGCGGGCTATGTTGACTATGTTCTGGCAGATGCGTACAGCATCCATTATCTGGGCTCTGCCGGCTCCTTCTCACCGCTGGACACCGTGCTGAGCCAGGAACAGCTGGCGCAGTTTGAGGGAAAGCTGGTTACCTATGAGGATGATGAGCAGTCCTATCTGGTGGCCATCGACATTTCTGAGCTTCCCTTTGTAAAGGCGCACCTTATCAGTGCGGATAAGGTATATATCGCGTTCCCCGGAAACACAGGAAGAACGCAGCGTAATATGGAATTTCTGGAATACCTGATGAATTGGGAAAAATAAAGAAAAGGTTTCCAAGATTGCACTTGTGCGAATGAAAAAGCTGTGGTATGATAATAGTACCACGGCTTTTTTGTAAGTTTGAAGGAGGTATTTTCGTTGCGTTACTATCTTGCGATTGATATCGGTGCATCTTCCGGCCGGCACATTTTGGGCCATGTGGAAGACGGCAAGCTGATTCTGGAAGAGATCTTCCGCTTCGACAATAAGCAGCTGCGTAAGAACGGCCACGACTGCTGGGATATGGAAAATCTGTGGAACGGCATTCTTGGAGGCCTGAAGGCCTGCAAGACCTTGGGAAAGATCCCCCAGACGGTGGGTATCGACACCTGGGCGGTGGACTATGTGCTGCTGGACGAGAATGATCAGGTCATCGGCGATGCGGTGGCTTACCGCGACAGCCGCACCGAGGGTACGAAGCAGTGGGTCAACAGCATTATTCCTGCTGAAGAACTGTATGCCAAGACCGGCATCCAGTATCAGCCCTTCAACACTGTCTACCAGCTGTCCGCCCTGAAAAAGGAGCATCCTGAGCAGCTTGAGAAGGCAAAATGGCTGCTGATGATCCCCGAATATTTCAATTTCCTGCTCACCGGTGTAAAGCAGAATGAATACACCAATGCATCGTCCACCAATCTGCTGAATGCAGCGGAAAAGACCTGGGATACGGATGTGATCGCGGCACTGGGCTTGCCCACGGAGATATTCCACGAGCTGGCGATGCCCGGAACGGTTTTGGGCAATCTGCTGCCGGAGATCCAGGCACAGGTAGGCTTCGACACCACGGTGATCCTGCCTGCTACCCACGATACCGGCTCTGCATTCCTGGCAGTACCTGCCAAGGATGACAATGCGGTATATCTGTCCTCCGGAACCTGGAGCCTGCTGGGTGTTGAAAATGAAAACCCCATCACAAGCCTTGACAGCTACGCCCAGAACTTCACCAATGAGGGCGGCGCCTGGTACCGATTCCGTTACTTAAAGAACATTATGGGTCTGTGGATGATCCAGTCCATCCGCCGCGAGCTCAACGGCGTTGCTTATGTGCAGGGCAAGGAAAGCCGCACAGCAGCTACCAAGCAGTGGAGCTTCCCGGATCTGATCGCGGAAGCAAAGCAAAACGAAGATTTTAAGAGCATCGTGGATGTGAACCAGAATTGCTTCCTGGCACCGGAGAGTATGATCCAGGCTATCAAGGATGCCTGCGCTGCCACCAATCAGCAAGTTCCGGAAACGGTGGGCGAAATTATGCAGTGCGTCTACTCCAGCCTGTCTGTTTGCTACCGGGATGCAATCGCCAGCTTGCAAAAGCTGACCGGCAAGACTTATACCAGCATCAACATCGTCGGCGGCGGCTGCCAGGATGGCTATCTGAATCAGCGCACCGCTGAGTCCACCGGCTTGCCGGTGTACGCCGGCCCTATCGAGGGTACTGCCATTGGCAATTTGATCGTACAGATGATCGCCGGCGGCGATCTGGAAAATTTACAGGCTGCCCGCGGTGCGATCCGCGCCAGCTTTGAAATCAAGGAGGTAACACCATGAGTTATGCAGAAGCAAAAGCAAAATATGCTGCCCTGGGCATTGATACCGATGCCGCTATCGCTAAGCTGAAGACTGTTCCCGTATCTCTGCACTGCTGGCAGGGTGACGATGTCCGCGGTTTTGACACCGATCCCAACAAGCCCCTGACCGGCGGCATTCAGACCACCGGCAACTATCCCGGCCGCGCCCGTACCCCCGAAGAGCTGATGGCAGATATCGACAAGGTCATTTCTCTGGTCCCCGGCCAGGTGAAGATGAATCTGCACGCCAACTACGCCATTTTCGAGAACGGCGAGTGGGCAGATCGTGACAAGCTGGAGCCTAAGCACTTTAAGAAGTGGGTAGATTTCTGCAAGGAGCGTGGCTTGGGCTGTGACTTCAACCCCACCTTCTTCTCCCATCCTATGTGCGATCCGCTGACGCTGTCCAGCCCCAACGAGCAGACCCGTAAGTTCTGGATCGACCACGGCAAGGCAAGTATCCGCATTTCTCAGTACTTGGCTGAGGAGCTGGGTCAGCCCTGCGTGATGAATATCTGGACCGGCGACGGCTTCAAGGACATCCCTGCTGACCGTATGGGCCCCCGTGTTCGCTATAAGGAATCCATCGACGAGATCCTGTCCGAGCCCTTTGACTTTAACAAGGTCAAGCCCTGCGTGGAATCCAAGGTGTTCGGCATCGGCGTAGAGGCATATACTGTAGGCTCTGCTGAATTCTCCCTGGGCTATGCCGCAATGAACAAGGATCGCTGCATCCCTCTGATGGACAACGGCCATTATCACCCCACGGAAGTGGTTTCCGACAAGATCCCCGCTCTGCTGGCATTCTTCGACGAGATCGCGCTCCATGTTACCCGTCCCATCCGCTGGGACTCCGACCATGTGGTGCTGTTTGACGATGAGACCAAGGAGATCGCCAAGGAGATCGTCCGCTGCGGCGGCCTGGAAGGCTCTGTCAAGATCGCGCTGGACTATTTCGACGCTTCCATCAACCGCGTTGCTGCTTGGGTGGTCGGCTACCGCAACCTGCAGAAGGCGCTGCTGAATGCGCTGCTGTGCCCCAACGAGGAGCTGAAGGCTGTGCAGGACAAGAACAACTGGACCGAGCTGCTGGTCCGGCAGGAAGAGCAGAAGACGCTGCCCTTCGGCGAGGTTTGGGACGAGTACTGCCGTGTCTGCGGCGCTCCCGTGGACGGTCAGTGGTTTGCTGAGGTCCAGAAGTATGAAGCTGAAGTTCTGAGCGCCAGAGGTTAATAAAGATGGATATGACTGCTTTTAAGAATGAACTGGCCGCTCTGGCCGGTATGTCCAACAAGTACGGCGCAAATCCTGCCTTTGTTCTGGCAGGCGGCGGCAATACCTCCTATAAGAGCGACGAGCTGCTGTGGATCAAGGGCAGCGGCACCTCTCTGGCCACCATCAAGGCTGAGGATTTCGTGGTTTTGGAGCGGGCAAAGCTGAATGTGATGTTTGGCAAGGAGTATCCTGCTGCGGAGGCTGCCCGTGAGGCAGCTGTTCTGCAGGAGATGATGGATGCCCGTATCGAGGGTGAGACCCGCCGTCCCTCTGTAGAGACGCTGCTGCACAATCTGTTCCCTCAGCGCTACATCCTGCATGTGCACCCTGCTATCGTCAACGGTATCACCTGCGCAGTAGAGGCAGAGGGCGCGATGCGCCGGCTGTTCCCCGATGCTGTTTGGGTGGATGCCTGCAAGCCCGGCTATATTCTGGCTCTGGAGTGCAAGCAGGTGATGGATGCCTACAAGGCCGCCAACGGTCGGGACTGCGACCTGCTGTTTTTGCAGAATCACGGCATTTTCTTTGCCGCAGATACTGTTGAGGGTCTGGATGTTCTGGCAGAAAAGGTAATGGGTGCATTGGCTGCTGCCGTGAAGCGGGAGCCGGATCTGACCCCCATTGAGACGGATGCCGCCAAGGTCGCCGCTGTCAGCGAGCAGCTGAAGGCGCTGTACGGCGAGGGAAGCTCTGTTTGCTTTATGGCAAACAAGGAGATCCTGGACTATGATCCTGCCACCAAGAGCCTGTCTCCCGACCATATCGTCTACGCCAAGGCAAAGCAGCTGGCAGTTTGCGAAAAGTGCGATCTGGCTGCCGCCTTCGCTGATTTTGAAAAGGAGAACAGCTATAAGCCCAAGATCATCTTCTACAAGGATCTGGGTATGTTCGCCTGCGGTATGAGCGAAAACGAGGCAAAGACCGCCTCCATCGTAATGCTGGATGCCATCAAGGTCGTGGTGTACACCGAGGCATTTGGCGGCGTGTCCCCGATGCCCGATTTCCTGATCGACTTTATCGTCAACTGGGAAGTGGAGAGCTATCGCTCCAAGGTCAGCCTGAACAAGTAACATACAAAGCCCCGGGACAAATTGTCCCGGGGTTTTATAATGGTTGCAATCGGGCAAAATTTTTGGTATAATACCGGAGAATATACCCTGGAGGGAAACTATGGACACTGAAAAGCTAAAGTATATTATCGGCAAGAACATTGCCGCATACCGCAAGCGCTGCGGCCTGACCCAGGCGGGGCTGGCGGATAAACTGAATTATTCTGACAAGGCCGTTTCCAAATGGGAGCGGGGAGAGTCTACGCCCGATATCATTACGCTGGCGCAGCTGGCGGAGCAATTTGGCATCACCGTGGACGAGCTGATCCGGGATCCCAATGCGCTGCCGGAAAATACCGGTGCGGTCCAGCAGGCAATGGGCCGGGTGGTGGAAAGGACCTTGAAGCGGAAGGCGGATAAGAATATCATTTTAGGGCTTTCCTCTATTTTGGTGTGGTTTGTGGCGCTGTTTCTGTATGTGGTACTGTCCGGTCTGGAGCTTGCCAACAGCTGGCTGGCATTTTTCTATGCCATTCCCACCAACGCCATCGTGCTGCTGAGCCTGCGCTCGGCATGGCACGATTTCCGCTGGAATCGGGCGCTGATCAGCGCGATCATGTGGGGTACGCTGCTGAGCGTTTATACAACGCTGGCGGTACTGGCAGGGATCCATTACTGGAAGATGTTTCTGCTGGGCATTCCGGGACAGATCGCCATTTTGCTGTGGTTCCGGATGTTTGTTCCGGTAAGAAAGCAGGAGTGATAAACGATGGAATGGATATTGGTTTTGATCATTGCTGCGCTGGTGTTTGGCGTATGCTTTTTGATCGACAAGGGATTTTCCAAGCTGTTTCGCAGTCAGGCGCAGCATTATTCCGGCCTTTCTGTACGGCTGAATAAGCGCTATGCGAGCATCGGCCTGGTGCTGATCGTACTGGGTATTGCGGCACTTTTCGCCGGCTTGCAGGGAGAGCTGCTCCTGCTGATCGGCGGTGCATTTGTTGCGCTGATCGGCATCGGCCTGGTGGTGTATTATATGACCTTCGGCGTATTTTACGATGAGGACACCTTTCTTCTGACCACCTTCGGCAAGCGAAGTGCGGTCTACCGCTACAGCGATATTGCCGGGCAGCAGCTGTATAACAACTACGGCCAGACCGTTATCGAGCTGCATCTGACCGACGGACGCACGGTACATCTGCAGCCGGCAATGACCGGCGCCTACGCATTTCTGGACAAGGCGTTTTCCGCCTGGTGCCGACAGAAAAATATTCGGGAAGAGGATTGCGATTTCCACGATGCTGACAACAGCTGCTGGTTCCCCGGCGTGGAGGTAGACTGATGCATATAGCAAAAGGAACTGCCCAGCTGGAGCTGGTGACCTTTGATGAGGCGCTGAAGGCGGCAAATACGCCCAGTGATACATATTCCGTGGAAAAATGGCTGTATGCGCCGAATTTTTACTCTGAGTACCGTTACATTTTGGGTACTCGGGGCGAAAATCCTCTGATCTGCATCGGCATCAATCCCTCTACCGCCGAGCCGGACAATCTGGATAACACCTTAAAATCCGTGGAGCGGATCGCCAAGGGAAACGGCTTTGACAGCTTTATTATGTTCAATGTCTACGCCCAGCGGGCAACTGACCCGGATTCTATGGAGAAAGAATGTAATTTGATGCTCCATAAGGAAAATCTCAAGGCATTCCGCCATATTCTCTCCATTTCCCAAAAGCCGGCGGTTTGGGCGGCCTGGGGCGCAATTATCGAAAAACGGGATTATCTGGCGGACTGTGTCCGGGATATGGTAAAAATCGGTCAGGAATACGGCGCTGCCTGGTACTGCGCCGGTGCTATCACCAAGAAAGGACATCCCCACCATCCGCTGTATCTGCGTAAGGATGAGAAGATCAAGCCTTTTGATGTAGAAGGATACTTAAACAGCCGATAACGGAGGTTATTATGCAAGGCAGTGAATGCGATACCTGCTGGTATTACGATTATGACGAAGAATTTGACGAATATTTCTGTATGATGGATTTGGATGAGGATGAAGTCTACCGATTTTTCGTCCAGCAGCGCAGCCGCTGTCCCTATTACCGGCAGGGAGATGACTACACCCTGGCAAGGAGGCAATGAGATGAAGCGATGGCTTGCGCTGCTTGCAGCAGCGCTGCTGCTCAGCGGCTGCAGCAATGCCGCACCTTCCGGCAGCGAAGATAATATCCAGACAACCTTGCCCCAATTTCCTACGCTGATAACCACATCGCTGTACGATGCGCAAAATCCGATCGAAATGGACACCAACGGCGCGGTGAGAGCATATCTGCCGGAAAACGGAGATGACATTTGCATCAAGCCTATGGGGGACAATATCCTGCTGTACGGCAGCGGCCGTATTATGCGGCTGCGGGGTGATCGGTTGACAGAGGTTGCTACAGCCGAGATCCCGGATCTTCCCGAACCGGACAGCGGTATGCTGCAGATCCGGGAGGATGGCATCGCCTATTACGACGCCCGGGAGAACAGGATCGTATTTTTGAATGTCCTTTTTCGGGAGGTTGGTATATTCAGCCTGCCGGAGGGGATCGTCGGCAGCGTTTATCTGAGCCGGGATTGGAAAGCGTTTTACTACTGCGCGGAGGATGGCATACATGCGCTGGATCTGGATACCGGAGTAAACCGGCTGCTGAAAGCGCAGAATGCTTTGTGGCAGGGTATCAGCGGCGGCTTTATGAACGGCACTGTGCTGCGCTGCAGCCTGCTGCAGGAAGACGGAACGGAAATGACAATGCTCCTGAGCGCGCAGACCGGTACGGTTTTGGCGGAGGGAGATTACTTAAAGAGCCTGCAGGGCGATGGCGATTGCTACTATGTACAGGCTGACAATGCCCATATCTTCGGCATTTCGGATCAGCAACCCCAAAAGCTTCTACCCGACGGGAAGGGAAAGCTGTACCCGCTTCCGGAAAGCCGGGGCGCGGTTTTTGTGACAAAGCTGGAAGCCGGTTACTGTATGGACTACTATGACATTGAGACCGGAAAGCGGACGGCAGCTGTGGAACTGACGAATATTGCAAGCATAGACGGCGTATACAGCGCCGGCGGTATGGTCTGGTTCACCAGCGGAGGAGTACTTTACCGCTGGAATATCAAGCAAAGCGAAACAGAGGAACAGAAAACATATACCGCTGCGCACTACCATTACGCAGACCCGGATGAGCAGGGACTGGCGGAAATCGGTCAACGCTTGGAAAAGATCCAGCAGCAGTACGGCGTGACGATCCTTTTCTGGGATCAGGTGGAAGGCCTGGCACCCTGGGATTACAGTTTTGCGGCGGAATATTTGACGCAGCCCTATACCCAAAGCATTCCCAAGCTGGAAAGTGCGCTGGCAAAGTTCCCCAAGGAATTCTTTGAAGAAATCGCAAAATGGTCCGGTAGCGGCAAGGTGAACATCGCCCTGGTGCGCGGTATTTACGGCGGTGCGGAGACGGAAAAATACGCATCTGCCTCCGGCATCCAGTTTTTCGCAAACGGGGATGCCTACATTGCCCTGGCGCTGGGCGAGGATATCGAAACCTGGCTCTGCCACGAGCTGGGACACCTGCTCGATTCCCGGATCTTAACCACTACCAATGCATACAGCCAGTGGAGTTCCCTTAACCCCTGGGATTTCAAGTATGACAACGATTATGAGAAGAATGCGGAGCGGACAGATACCAAGT
This sequence comes from Oscillospiraceae bacterium, assembly GCA_017410075.1. Classification (GTDB taxonomy): domain Bacteria; phylum Bacillota; class Clostridia; order Oscillospirales; family Oscillospiraceae; genus Faecousia. The sequence continues at coordinate 16,636 of JAFQRK010000006.1, forward strand.
ATCTGGAGGGGGAGAAGCGCCACTTTGTGGATTTCTACTCTATGAGCTTCGCGGTGGAGGACCGTTCCCGGATCTTCGAATATGCCTGTATGCCCGGAAATGAGGAGGTCTTTGCCTCCAAGTATATGCAGAAGAAGCTGAAAACCGTTTGCGACGGCATCCGAAAGGCATTCTCGCTGGAGGATGAAGGGTATATCTGGGAGCAATACTTACAAGAATAAAAAAACAGAGTTGGCTCAGTCAACTCTGTTTTTTGCATTATTCTACGGTGGGTGCGCCGGTCAAGGGGACCGTAACGGTCAGGGACGCGGTGTGATCAATGTAATAGGAATGGCTGACGGAATCCTGATCGGTGTAGGTGATGACCAGGCCGACGCCTTGCTGATATGTCAGGGTGAGGCTGTCGTTGCACAGATAATCATTGACGGTATAATGGAACGGTTTTGAAGAAGCATCCCCGGAGATGCCAATGGTAAGCTGGTAGCTGATGTAGGCGACACCCTCGCCGCTGGGATCAGCGTGAACCTGCTGCTGATTAATGAGGATATCATAGGCCTTGCTGCTGTCAGCTTCTTCCATCAACGGGGTGAAGCAGGTGGTGCAGAACTGGGCGAACTCACCGGTGTCCAGGGCGTGCCAGCTGTCAGGGGTGTGTCCGGTGGCGGTGTTTTCCTCCACAATCTTGTTCTCAGCGCCGCAGCCGGGACGGCTGCAAAGCTCCAGCGTGCAGGCGTCTTCCGTGCAGGTGGCGGGGAAGCTGATGGGATTCTCAAACTGATGTCCCAAAGGCTCTGTCTGATCCCGCTGTTCCACCAGATCGCAGCGCATACAGACAAACTCGGTATAGCCGCCTTCTTCGCAGGTGGCAGCAAACACCTGACCGTGTCCCCAGTTATGTCCCAGGGGCTCGCTCTCCTGATTTACAGAGACATCCTGGTGACCGCAGCGGGTGCAGGCCCGTTCAATTACGGCGGCCTCCGTGCAGGTGGCTTCGGAAACGGTGCGCTCCTGGAAACTGTGCCCCAGAGGCTCTATCTGTTCCTCGGCAGGCATATGGGAGAATCCGCAGGTCTGGCAGGAATAGACCTTCCAACCGTAGCCGGTGCAGGTGGCGTTGATGGTATCGCTTAAAACATAGTCGTGCACATGCTCTGTGCTTTCGGGCTCCGTAGGGGCTTCAGAGGGTGTTGTGGGTGTTGTGGGCGTCGGGGTGGCGGACTTATTGTCAAGACCTAAAAGAGGCAAAACTTTAGAAATAAGAATGCCGGCCAAAATCAGTATTGCGGCAAGCAGCGTGCACAGCACAATGGTAAGAATGCGTTTGGTATTCAAATCCGGCAACCTCCTTGTAAATTTGTCTTCCATATTATAGCGCTATGATTTTGAAAATGCAAGCAGGAAAAAACCTGGCTTCCACGCAGAAGCTAGGTTGTGTTTTAAAATTAGACAGTCTGGGGTTCTTCGGAGGATTCGGTCTGTTCAGCATCAAGCTCATCCATAGAAATGGCGACGTTGTGTTCAATCGGTTTCCATTCTACTTTAACAAACAAAGCCTGCACGGAGATGGGGATATAGGTCATCATAAACAGAGGGAAAGTGAAGAAAGACAGAATCTTGCGGAAGGTGGGGCAATGGATCTGCTTCCACTCGGTGATACCGGTTATCAGCCCAACGACAAACAGCAGAAGGTATGCGGAGAGGACTGTATAAGCCAAGCTGCTTACGATGGTGCTGACAAATGCGGTATTGCAAATGAGGGCATACACCAATGCAATCAGATTGGCACTCAGACAAAACAGGGAAATCAGGAAAGCGGGCGCAATGGTCATCAGCATATCAAAAGCAGAAAAGCTCCGAACGCTGCGCTTAAACAGAGAGCCGCCATAGTCGCGCATAACCTGCAGGAAGCCCTTGGACCAGCGCAGGCGCTGTCTCCAGGCAGTTTTCCAAGTTGCAGGCTGTTCGTCGTACAATACGGCAGTATGGCAATAGCCGATCTTTTCGCCCTGAATAACGTGATCAATAGAGAACTCAATATCCTCTGTCAGCAGGAAATGCTTCCAGCCATTTTGCGCGTTCAGAATATCCCGGTGGATCAGAAAGCCGGTTCCGGAGATGGCGCAGCTGGTTCCCAGGAGGGAACGGGGGTTGTTGAGATATTTGGCTTCCCGTAAAAACCAAAGCGCATAGCCGGCAGAGATCCAGTTGGCACCGTAATTCTTGGAATTGCGGTAGCTTGTAAGCACCCGGTTTCCGGCACTGAAGCACTTGTCCATTTCCGTGATATAATGCTTGTCCAACAGGTTATCTGCATCAAATACGAAGAAGCCGCTGTAATATTCCGTTCCACGCAGATCGGCAATAAAAGTATACAGCTCGTTAAGCGCATACCCCTTTCCTATCAGTTTCTGATTAAACCGTTCGTATACCGTTGCTCCGTTTTCTCTGGCAGTCTGCGCAGTTCCGTCCGTGCAATTGTCAGCCACTACATAAACATCCACCAGTTCCGAGGGGTAATCGTTGGCTTTGATGCTTTGCAGCAAGAGCCCGATAACTTTCTCTTCGTTTCTGGCAGAGATCATAACAGCATATCTGTTCGTCTGAGCAGTTGCACCGTATTTCTTGGGAGAAACAAAAAGAGCATATATCAAATAAAAGAACTGATAAGAATGACACAGTGTAAAGAATATACCAACACAGATATTTAAAATAATGATCCATTCCATTAAAAGACGCCGCCTTTTATATTTTTATGCTTGCGGATAGTGCTAATTCAGCATAGACCACAGGAAGCATACTTTTTTAAAAACGAAAAGTCAAGTGAAAAGGCAATATTTGGCATTTATTTAAGAAAGACTTAATAAATTGAGAAAATATAGGAGAAAGAGAATAAACTATACAATAGCGGCGTAAAAAGTGGCCTCTGCTGAAGCAGAGACCACTTTGTGTTGTTTGAAATTAGCCCTTAATAGCCTCGGGGGCAGCGACAGTCACGGAGACGGTCATTCTGACTGTCTTAAAAGACTTGCACCAGCAACTGCCGAGATTACCAAAATGACAACAGAAATAAAGATGGCACCATTGGATACTTCCCAAAAATAATCCAGGGCGGAAGCATATTCCTGGCCTTTGTGGGTATTACTCCACATATCTACGCAGTGATTATACTGAAATGCAATCAAACCGGCACAAAGAGCTATGCCCAAAACGATACAAATAATACCGGCTAGTTTTTTGCCATTCATTTGAGCTCCTCCTTGCGTAAAAAGAAGGGATGGAAAACGGTTTCGTTTTCCATCCCAAAGAAACAAATTAGCCCTTGATAGCTTCTTCCACAGCAACAGCCACGGAGACGGTCATACCGACCATGGGGTTATTGCCGGCGCCCAGGAAGCCCATCATTTCCACATGGGCGGGGACGGAGGAAGAACCTGCGAACTGTGCGTCGCCGTGCATACGACCCATGGTATCGGTCATGCCGTAGGAAGCAGGACCTGCAGCCATGTTATCGGGATGCAGGGTACGGCCGGTGCCACCGCCAGAAGCGACGGAGAAGTACTTACGACCGGTCTCCATGCACTCCTTCTTGTAGGTGCCGGCAACGGGATGCTGGAAGCGGGTGGGGTTGGTGGAGTTACCGGTGATGG